>JBJSXS010001034.1:0-4958 GCA_046086545.1 Gemmata sp. | reverse complement strand
GTCGAAGCCGCTCCCGGGTTGGAGCAGCTTCGACGAGGCGGCTTTCGACCTAATTGGTTTACGAGTCCGGGGCGAGCATCTCGTGTACGATGCCCGCCAGTTCGCTCGGGACGTACGGCTTGTTGAGGCGCTGGGTGCCGGGCGGGTCGTCGGACGCACTGCCGCCGTGGTACCCGCTCGCGAACAGCACCTTCACGCCCGGGTCCAGTCGCCGTATCGACTCGAACACCTGCCGGCCCGTGAGCTTGGGCATGCTGGCGTCCAGCACCGCTAGTTTCACCGTGCCGGCGGCCCGGCGGAACAGGTCCAGGGCCTCGGCCCCGTCGGTCGCGACCAGCACCCGGTAGCCCGCCATCTCCAGCGCCGCCCGGGCCAGCTCGCCAACCGCGGCCTCGTCGTCTGCGACGAGCACCGTCTCACCGTTCCCGCGCGGGAAATCGCGGGCGGCCGGCGCGCTCTGCGGTGCGGGCACGACGTGCCCATCGGTGCCGGCCACACGCGGCAAGTACACGTCGAACCGGCTGCCGGCCCCGGGCGTCGAGGTCACCTCGACCCGGCCGCCGTGCGCCTTCGCGACCCCGTACACGACCGCCAGCCCAAGCCCGGTCCCCTGCCCCAAGCTCTTCGTCGTGAAGAACGGATCGAACACCTTCGCGCGCACCCCTTCGGTCATGCCCTGACCGGTGTCGGACACACTCAGTCGGGCGAAGTGCCGGGCGTCGGCCGCACCGGGCGGGTCGGCTTCGGCGATCTCAACCGTGAGGGTGCCGCCGTCGGGCATCGCGTCCCGGGCGTTCAGGCACAGGTTCATCACCACCTGCTGCACCTGAACCGGGTCGGCCGCGACCGGGCGCGGGTTCGGGTCCGGGCTGAACCTCACGGCGACCCGCGGGTCGATGCTGCGGCGAAGAAGGTCGAGCGAGTCGCGCACCAGCCCGTTCAGCTCAACGGGAATGGTGCGGAGCGGCTGGCTGCGGGCGAACCCGAGCATCTGCTTGGTCAGTTCGGCCGCCTGCCGGGCCGCGCGCTCGGTGGCGCGAAGCAGGTCGGCGGCCTCGGCCCCGGTCGCGCCGCACCGCAGCAGTTCCAGGTTGCCCAGCACGACGGTCAGCAAGTTGTTGAAGTCGTGGGCGACCCCGCCGGCCAGGCGCCCGACGGCCTCCATCTTGTGCGACTGCCGAAGCGCCTCCTCCAGGCGCTGGTGCTCTGTCACGTCGCGGCAGACCACGATCAGCCCGAGCGGCTTGCCGGCGTCGTCGCGCAGCGGCGCGATCACGACGTCGAGCAGCGCCTCGCGCCCGTCCGGGTACCGCACCAGTTGCTTGGCGCGCTCGGTGCGGCCGGTCGCCAGCACCATTTGTTCGGCCGCGTGGAGCCGGGCGGCCCACTCGTCGCGGAACACCTCGTCGCACCGCAGCCCGCGCACCGCCGCGGCCGGGCGCCCGCTGAACGCCTCGAACGCCGGGTTGCACCCGAGGAACCGGCCCTCGCGGTCCTTGTAGCACACGACGTCCGGCACGGACGCGAACAGCCCTTCCAGCAGCGTGTGCTGTTGGGCCAGTTCGCGCGCCGCCGCGTCCCGCTCGGTCACGTCCCGGTAGTTTACCACCACCGCGCAAACGCTCGGGTCGTTCAGGCGGTTCACCAAGTTCATCTCGACCACTCGGGCGCTGCCCCCGGCGGCCAGCGCGCGGAACGTGCCCGACACGTCCTCGCCCGGGCCCGACAGGCACGCGGCGAACCTCTTGCGCACCTCCGCCAGGTCGTCCGGGTGGACGAACGAGAACAGCTCCAGGCCGACCACCTCGTCCGGCGCGAACCCCAGGATCAGCTTGGTGGCCGGGGTGGCGTACCGGATGGCGCCGGCTGAATCCAGCAGCAGGATGCCGTCGCGGCTCTTCTCCACGAGCGCGCGGAACCGGCCCTCGCTCTGCTGTACGGCGGTTTCGGCCGCCCGCTGCTCGGTCACGTCGACCACGCACCCGTCGAGCCGCACGGGGCGCCCGCTCGAGTCGGTCAGCGCCTGCAACCGGTCCCGCACCCACCGCACCGCGCCGCCGGCCGTCTGCACCCGGTACACCTGATCGAACCCCTCGCGCAGGGTCAGGGTGCGGCGCAGTGCGGCCCGGTACCCGTCCCGGTCGGCCGGGTGAACGACCTCGGCCCATTTGAACGGGTGGTCCAGGTACTCCGGGGGTCGCCCCACGATGTGTGCCAGGAGCGGGGACACGCAGCGGAACTGCCAGCCGGCGAGCGCGTCCGGCCCCGGGGCGCGCTCGGCGCTCCACAGGGCGACCGGCGCGCGGGTCAGCACCGCCCGCAGTTCGCCCTCCACGCGCCGCGCCTGGGCCAGCGCGGCCCGGCGCTCGCGGTCGTCCCGCGCGATGATCAGGCCGAGCGGCCTGGGGGTGAGGTGTAAGCTGGACACGGTCAGGCTGACCGGTAACCAGTCGTCGCTCTTGGTCCGCAGGGCGCACCCGTCTTGTCCCTGGAACGCGACCGCGTTGGTCATAGCGGCACGCAGCCGTTGGGTGCCCCCGCTCACCTCGAACCGCAGCAACTGTGTCGCCGACAGTTGCAGCACCTCGGCGCGCGAGAACCCGGTGAGCCGCAGCGCAACGGGGTTGACCTCGAGCAACCTGTCCGTGTCCGGGTCGAGCAGAAACAGTGCGTCGCCGATCTCGGAGAGCAACGCGTCCGCCAGTTCGGCCTTGTCGAAGACGCTCATTGTGGTGGTGCGAAGGGCGAGTCGCGTGAAGCTGAGGCGCGGCCCCTGAACGTCTACGCCCTTATTGTACCTCGCGCGTGGACCCGGGTCACGCGCCGCGGCGGATATTCGCCCGACCCGGGGGCGGAGCGGCCGCGGCCGCCGCTCGCACCCGCTACTCCGCTACCGCGCGGCCCCGATGCAGTACAGCTTTTCCTGACGCCCGCCCTTCTCCTTGACGGCCACTCGCGTGAAGATCTGCCCGCCGCAGACGGCAGGGGTGGCGAACGATTCGTCCCCGAGCCGGTTCTCCGCCACGAGTTCGAACTCCTTCGCGCCGGCCTTGAAGACGAACGTGCGCCCGGTCTCGTTCGTCGCGAGGACGTTATCGCCGACCAGCACCGGCGACGCGCTGAACGTGCCCTCCAGACGCCCCTTCCACACCTCCTTGCCGGTGTCACTTTTCCAGCACATCGCGTTACCGTCGTCGGTCACCGCGAACAGGTGCCCATCCTTGACCAGCATCGACGGGACGTACACCCGGGACTTGTTCTCCCACGCCAGCCCGGACCCGTCGGCCTTGAACGCCGCGACGTGGTTCTTCGGGTACCCGCCGCTGACGAACACGTGCGTGCCGTCTGTTACCGTGGACGTGACGCACTCGGTCGTCGCGCCGTTGACCTCCCAGTTCTCTTTTCCGGTGAGCGGGTCGAGGCTGGTCACCAGGTCGCACCCGATGATGACGAGCTGGTCCTTGCCCGCGACGTTTAAGATGATCGGGGACGCGTAGTTGGGCGCCTTAGGCCGCTTCCGGGTCCAGACCACCTTGCCGGTCTCCCGCTCGAGCCCCGCGAGCAGTCCGGTGTTGTTGCCCTTGTTGTCTGCGGTCACCAGCACCAGCGGGCCGAACACGGTCGGCGACGACCCGAACCCCTGGTGCAGCGTGTAGTCCGCCACCTTCGTCTGCCACATCGTCTTGCCGCCGAGGTCGAGAGCGGTGGCATGGACCGCACCGCCGTTCAGGAAGTTGACGTACACGCGCTCCCCGTCGCACGCGGGGGTCGTTGACGCGTGCGTGCTCTTGCCGTTGCCGCCCTTCACGAAGTTGCCTTTGTGAACCCCCGCCTTCCACAGCTGTTTCCCGGATCTGCGGTCGAAGCACAGGACCGACTGGACCTCGGCCTCCGGTTCGGCCGCCGCGAGAAACACGCGGTCACCGACCACGATCGGCGCCCCGTGCCCGCGGCCGGACACGTCCGTCGCCCACAGTACATTTTTCTCCTTCGACCACTCCAACGGCACCTTTTGCCCGGGCGCGGCAACCCCGTCGCGGGTCGGGCCGCGCCACCACGGCCAGTCGTTCGGGCCGACCGCGATCCTGGCCGGTTCCGCGGCTGATATGTGAGGAAGGTAAGCCGCGGCCGAAGCGGTCGCGAGGAACGTGCGGCGGTTCATTTCGAGTTGCTTCCGAAGGGAGGGAGAGGCGTAGCGTACCGCCGCACAAGTGGCACCGCAAGCGGTGCAAATGAGGAACGCTCTTGAGAATCCGAACCAAAACCACGCAAACCACTCATGATTTACGGAACTCGCAGAAATCCCAAATTCACTATTTTTCCCAGTCAATTTCACCTTTTTTGTCCAGTCTTGCCACAAAAATAACTCTAATGATTCTGATTAATCCATTTTTACCGATTTTTTGTTCACTGTTCTGTCGGCTTCGTCTATAAACGGCATTTCACCGTGCCATGTCTGGCCGGTGAAGCCCACCAAGTGGTACACCAGGAGGTTCGAAAAGGATGACCACCACGATTCTGGCCGCGATCGCCCTGTCCGGTTCACTGGTGGCTTCGGCGAAGCCGGAGTTCAAGCCGCAAACCGATTACAGCCTGGCCATGCGACAAGCGGCTGCCGAAGGCAAGCCGATGGCGGTGCTGATCGGTAACGGCAACCCGTTCGCCAAGCTGATGGAGGACGCCAAGCTGCCGGAAGCGACCGCCAAGTTGCTGCGGGAGAAGTTCGTTTGCGTCGCGGTCGATGTGACCACCCCGGCCGGGGCGAAACTGGCGAGCCAGTTCGACCTGACCGACGGGCTTGTGATCAGCAGCGCCGGCGGCACCCACCAGGCTCTGAGGCACCCGGGCGTGGTGAGCGCGGCGGACCTCGCAAAGCACACCGCCAACTACGCGACCGTGACCGGCACCCCGGCAACGACCGTGACGGTCGGCGCACCGGTGCTCACCAGCACCACGGC
>JBJSXS010001033.1:0-4344 GCA_046086545.1 Gemmata sp. | reverse complement strand
CACCCGCCGGCAGTTCGTCGCGGGCGCCGCGGCCGGCGCCGCGCTCCCCGCGTGGCTCCGTGCCGAGGACCCGAAGCCGAAGGAGGAACCGGTCGCGTTCTTCCTGGTCGGCGACACGCACTTCTTGGCCGACAAGGAGGACACCGCGAAGCTGGACGAGCGCTCCAAACTGGTCACCGGGCGGCTCGTGGACCTGCTCAACAAACTCCCGGGCAGCGACATTCCTCAAACCGCGGGCGGCGGCAAGGTGCTGGCCCCGCGCGGGGTGATCCACGCGGGCGACTGCATCGACACGGGCGACAAGGCGAACGTGAAGATGCAAGAGACCGAGTGGGCCGCGTTCGCCGACGCGTATGGGCTAACGGGCAAGGACGGCAAGCTGAAGGTGCCGGTGTACGAGGTCCACGGGAACCACGACAGCCCGCGCGGGGACGGCCTCGCGGTGAAGAAGATCGTCGAGCGCAACAAGACCCGCCCGGGTGTCACCAACGTGTCGAAGAGCGGGGTGCATTACTCGTGGGACTGGGCCGGGGTTCACTTCGTCTGCCTCGGCATTGTGGTCGGTCAGGTCGCGGACGTGTCGCGCAAGCGCCGGTACGCCCCGCTCGGCAGTTTGGAGTTTCTTGTGAGCGACCTGAAGGAGAAGGTCGGCGCCTCCGGCAAGCCGGTGGTCATCACGCAGCACGTCGATATGCTGCGGTACGCGCAGCCGCTGCCGGTGGAAGACAAGAAGGCCGAGGGGATGGAGTGGGACCCGGCCGACGTGAAGGGCTACTACGACGCGCTCAAGGGGTACAACGTCGCGGCCATCCTGTACGGGCACACGCACGCGCGGAACGTCTACCGGTGGGACGGCACGAACAGGGCCGCGAAGGATGGCGTGCCGACGTTCAACGTGGACAACAGCAGCCACTTCGGCGGCAAGCAGCAGGCGTTCTTCTACTTCGAGGTGCGGGCCGGCGAGGTGACGGTGCGCGAGTACCAGACCACCGACGCATGGGAAACCGGGTCGTGGACCCCTCAGACGTGGGCCGCGCCGATCCCCGCGGCGAAAAAGTAACACCGGAGGCACACATGAACCGTACCCGAATCGCGGCGCTCGCTCTCCTGCTCGGCGCCATCGTACTCGCCCTCGCCGCTCCCGCCCCGGCCGCGCCCGAGAGCGAAGGCGGCGTCACCTTCCTTGTGACCTCCGACTCACACTTTGCCTCGTTCCGCAACGTGGACCGGAACGATCGCAACAAGGCGACCATCGAGCGCATGAACTCACTGCCGGGCACCCCCTGGCCCGACAAGCTCGGCGGCGGGAAGATCGGCACGCCGCGCGGGGTGCTGGTGCTGGGCGACCTGATCGACGACGGGGACCGCAAGGACGAGACCCCGGCGCAGTGGCGCCAGTTCGAGAAGCAGTTCGGGCTGGACGGCACCGACGGACTGCTCAAGTACCCGGTGTTCGAGGGGTGGGGCAACCACGACGGCCCGCCCGTCGGCAAGGAGAAGTTCGGGTTCAGCACGCAGGCCCAGCTGAAGGCAAGGAACGCGGCGCGCAAGCAGGCCGGGCGCATCGGCACCGTCGCCGAAAACGGGCTGCACTACTCGTGGGACTGGAACAAGGTTCACTTCGTGCAAACCAACCTGTACCCCGCGGACAAGCAGCACGCCAAGGTCCGCTACTCGCTCCCGTGGCACGACCCGCAGGGCGCGCTCGCGTTCCTCAAAGCCGACCTAAAAAAGGAAGTGGGCGACAGCGGGCGGCCGGTCGTCGTCGTGTCGCACTGCGGGGTGGACACCGACTGGTGGCACCCGGAGGACTGGGCCGAGTTCCACAAGGCCGTGAAGCCGTACAACGTGATCGCATACTTCTACGGGCACAGCGGCACCGGGCTGCGCAAGTTCAAGCCCGAGGGCGAGGACAAGTCGCTCGATTGCGTGAACACCGGGCAGACGGAGAAGGGGTTCTTCGTGGTCGAGGTCACCGAGAAGCGGATCCGCTTGGCGTACCACATCAAGACCGACCCGAAGGCGGAAAAGCCGGAGTGGGAGTGGAAGTTCCTGTTCGACAAAGCCATCACGCAGGGGAAGTAGAGTAAGGCGGTCCGCACGGAGCAAGCCGGATGGGCGACGTGAGCAACTACAGACCCGTGCGGCGCGCGGTGCTGCTGGCCTGCGCTGTTCTCCTGGCCCCGGCTGCGGCGGCCCGGGGCGACGTGCGCCTGCCGGCGGTGTTCACCGACCACGCCGTGCTGCAGCGCGACAAGCCGCTGCAGGTGTGGGGCTGGGCGGAACCGGGCGAAAAGGTGACCGTGAGGCTCGGCGCCGAGAGCGGTGAGGCCGTCGCCGCCAAGGACGGCCGGTGGCAGGTCACGCTGAAGCCGCAGCCGGTCTCGAAGGCCCCACTGACGCTGACCGCCGCCGGCAAGAACTCGGTCAGTGCGAAGGACGTGCTGCTCGGCGACCTGTGGCTGTGCAGCGGGCAGTCGAACATGTCGATCTCGCTCGGCGGGTTCCTCGCGGCGCCGGGCGTCAAGGAAGACATTGCGGCGGCCGACTTCCCTCTGGTGCGCCACTTCGGGGTTCTCGAGCACTTCGCCGACGCGCCCCAGACCGACGTAAAGGGGGAGTGGCTCGCGTGCGCCCCGCGGACCGCAGGCCGGTTCTCCGCGGTCGCGTTCTACTTCGCGCGCAAGGTTCATTCCGAAACCGGCGTCCCGATCGGTATCCTTCGGGCGGCCAAGGGCAGCACCCGAATCGAGTCCTGGCTGTCCGAAGACACGCTGCTCAGCACGAAAGAGCTGGAGCCGTTCGCGCGCACGATGAGGGAATCGCTGGCGCAGTGGGACCGCGACAAGCAGGACGCGGCGCTGCGCGGGGTGAAGCCGGGCGCGCCGGAGTTCCCGCCGTACCCGTTCGGGGAGAAGGTCCGCCGCCCGCGGTGCGTCACGCTGCACAACGGGATGCTCGCGCCACTGGCGCCGGTCGCGCTGCGCGGCGCCGTCTGGTACCAGGGCGAGGGGAACGCGAGCGACCCCAAGACCGCCCAAGAATACGCGGTCCGGCTGCGGACGCTCGCACGCGACTGGCGCCGGATGTTCGGTGACGCCGACCTGCCCCTCTTCGTCGTTCAGTTGCCGGGCTACCGCGAGCCGAGCGACGCGCCCGCGGGCGGCGACGCGTGGGCTCACCTCCGCGAGTCGCAGCGCCGGGCCCTCGCGCCGGCACACACCGGCCTCGCGGTGACGGTCGACATCGGTGAGGCCGAGGACATCCACCCGAAGAACAAGTTCGACGTGGGCGACCGGCTGGCCCGGCTGGCGCTTGCAGACGTGTACGGCAAGAAGCTCGAGCGGTGCGGCCCCCTGTTCCGTGACCTCAAGATCGAAGGCAACAAGGCGGTCGTCGCGTTTCATCACGTCGGGGCAGGACTCATGGTCGGGATTAAGGACGGGCGCAAGCCGACCGAAGAGGCGAAGGGCGGGAGGCTCGCGCGGTTCGCGATCGCCGGCAAGGACCGCAAGTGGGTGTGGGCGAACGCCGAGATCGCTGGCGACACGGTCGTCTGCTCCCACCCCGACGTGCCGAACCCGGTCGCCGTCCGGTACGCGTTCTCGGCGAACCCGGCGGGGGCCAACCTGTACAACCGCGACGGACTGCCCGCGTCCCCGTTTCGCTCCGACGACTGGTAGTTTTCGAGGACCGTAAATGACCTCTCGGACCCTCACCCTCCTGCTCGCGCTTGCGTCCATCGCACCGAAGGCCCGCGGCGACGTGTCGATCGCGCACGTGTTCAATGACCACATGGTGCTGCCGCGCGACGTCGCCCTCCCGGTCTGGGGGCGAGCCGCGGCCGGGGAGAAGGTGACGGTCGAGTTCGGTGGTCAGAAAAAGTCCGCGACGGCCGGCGGAAACGGCAGCTGGCTCGTGACTCTCGACGCCCTGCCTGCGGCCACGGAGCCGAAGGAACTGACGGTGAGTGGGTCGAAGACCGACAGGCCGATTCTCCTGCGCGACGTGCTGGTCGGGGACGTGTGGCTCGCCGGCGGGCAGTCGAACATGGCGACCGGGGCCGGCGCCGCAGGTGCCGAGGCGGACACGCCCCTAGTCCGGTTCACGGCCGTGGAGACGTACTACCCGGGCACGCGGCCGGCGGACCTGAAGGGCCGGTGCCGGTGGCGCGCGGCGGACGCGGCGTCGGCGGGGTCATGTTCGGGAACCGCGCTGTATTTCGCCCGCCAGGTCCAGGCGAAACTTGGCGTCCCGGTCGGGCTAGTCGTCAGTGCGGCGGGCGGGTCACGGGCTGAGGCCTGGACCCGCCGGGCCACACTCGACGCCGGGGACGGGTTTGGA
>JBJSXS010001032.1:0-3331 GCA_046086545.1 Gemmata sp. | reverse complement strand
GGCGCGAACTCGATCGCGGCCTACGTCGGCGAGCACCTCATCAAGGGCTTCGTGCTCGGCTCGTTCAAGACGCACCTCGGGCAGAACGTGTTCGGCCAGTTCGGGCCGTACGAGCCGCTGGCGAGCGGGTTCGCGGTGCTGACGGTGTTCTGGCTGATCCTGCTGTGGATGTACCGGCGGAAGATCTTCGTCCGCATCTGAGCGCGCCGCGCGGGAGCGCCGGCGGCGACCGCCGCACGCCCTCGATCAGCCGCAGAGCCGGTTGCTTCAGCCGAGCTTGTGAACCGTGATGCGGTTGTGCCCGGCGCAGGTGATCATGTCGCCGGCCGCCGAGAGCGCGAAGTCGTGGACGTGCATCATCAGCTTCTCCTGCCGCAGCGTCTTCTTCGTCGCCACGTCGAAGAAGCACAGGAACCCTTCCCCCGCGCCGCCGCCGCCCACCAGCCACGAACCGTCAGGGGACCACGCGAGCTTGTTCACCAGCCCGACGAACTTGTCGCCCGGGAACTCCGCGGTCTGCTTGCCGGCCTGCCAGTCGAACACCTCGACGCGCGCCTTGCCTTCCAGGTGGTCGATGTTGCCGACCTTGCCCATGCCGCCGACCGCGAGCGACTTCCCGTCGGGCGAGAACGCCAGTGATCGAATCCCGCCGATGGAGTGGAGCCGCTGCACCTTGTCCCAGGTGTACATGACCGGGGCCTCGCACGTCGCGAGCTCCTTGCCGGTCCTGGCGTCCCACACGACGACGTGCCCGACCTTGTCCCCGGTCGCGAGGTACTTCCCGTCCGCGGAGTACGCCACTGCGTACAGCATCGAGGGGAAGTTGTTGGGCGTCCTCTCGCTGTGGCCCTTGAGCGTGTGAACGAGCTTCCCGGTTGCGGCATCCCAGACCTTGCACAGCATGTCGTCGGCCACGCTGGCGACGAACTTGCCGTCCGGCGACGCGGCCACGCGCCGGACCCACTTCGCGTGCGCGTCGGTGGTGCGGGCCACCTGCCCGGCCTCGGTGTCGAACCACGTCAGTTTGCCGTCGTAGCTGCAACTGACGAGCGCCCCACCCGCCAGCGCCACGCCCGTCACGTAGCTGTCGTGGGCGTACAACTCCTTCGGCTCGAACTTCGCGGCGGTGAAGTCCGCCGCGTACACCTTGAAGTCCGAGCACCCGAGGTACGCGGTGTCGGACCCGTCGGCCCGCGCGACCGCGAACGTGATGTTCTGGCGCGAGAAGTCCTTGACCGATTTCAGCGTGTCCGGGGAAGGCGCTTTCATGGCTGCGACGGGGTTGTAGAGGTAGGGGGCGCACGGGGCGTGCCGCACGAGCGGTGTCGTGCGGCACGCACGCTGACTCACTGCAGCACGGCCCTGATCGGCTCGACACCGGGGTTCACCAGCGGGATCGGCCGCGCGCCGACGTAATAGTTCTTGTTCGGGTCCAGCCCGAGCGCCGCGTAGATGGTGGCGAACAGGCTGCCGGCGTCGGCCTCCTCGGCGGTCACCGTGGCGCCCTTCGGGTCGGTCTTGCCGTACACCGAGCCGCGCTTGATCCCGCACCCGGTGATGGTGCTGCTCCAGGCGCTCGCGAAGTGGTCGCGGCCCAGGCTCGCGTTGATCGTCGGCGTGCGGCCGAACTCCGCCAGCGTCACGATCATCACGTCGTCCATCATCCCGCGCTCGGCCAGGTCGTCAATCAGAGTAGCCATGACGTGGTCGAGCTCGGGCACCATCTCCGCGTGGGTCTCGAAGTTCTGCCCGTGGCTGTCCCACCACGCGCGGCCGACGCGCACGAACGGCACGCCCGCCTCGACCAGCCGCCGCGCGATGAGCGCCTGCTCGGCGAACTGGGTCTTGCCGTACCGGTCGCGGACCCGCTGCGGCTCCTGCTCGATGTCGAACAGCTTCTCGCTGGCCATGATCCCGCGGACCCGCTGGTACGCCTCGTTCTGGCTGTTCATCGTCTCGGAGCTGCGGCCCTTCTCGAAGCCCTTGCCCAGCAGGTCGCGCAGCTCGCCGCGCTCGAGGTGGTCGAGGTCCGTGATGCCGTCGAGCTTCTTGATGAACTCGGGGTAGTTGTTGGTGGTCAGTTCCATCGGGGCGTAGCGCGCGCCGAGGAACCCGCTGTCCCCGGGGGCCATGCCGCGGCCCTCGGTCTGCGTGTAGAAGGTGACGTAGTCGGGCACCTTGCTGTCGGCGCGGCCCATCTCGCGGGCGACCACCGCGCCGAGGTCGGGGTACCGCAGCCCCGACTCGTCGCGGCGGCCGCGCATCATCACCTTCGCGGCGCTGCCGTGGTCGCCGTTCTTCGTGTTCAGCCCGCGGACGACGCACGTGGTCTTCATGCGGGTTGCCATCTTCGGCATCAGTTCCGAGATGCGCAGCCCGGGCACGTCGGTCTGGATCGACTTGAACGGCCCGCCGGTGGTCGCGCCCGGCTTCGGGTCCCACGTTTCGAGCTGCGAGGCGCCGCCCGCGAGCCACAGCAGGATGACCCGCTTCTGGGCCTTCTTGAGCGCGCCGTTCACCTCGGCCGCGGCCAGCGCGTTGAGTTGCGTCATGTCGGCCGCGACCGCCGCGCCCGCGGCCAGCGCCCCGCCGAGGAACGCGCGCCGGTCCATCGCGTGGGCCGCGGACCCGCAGAAGCTGTTACGAGGCATGGCGAACTCCGTGTTAAGGCTGAACAGCGCCCTACAGGGCACGGGGTGAATCAGGGGCGCCGGGACCGGCCCCGGCGGGCTGCGCCGCTAGTGGCTGAACCGGAACTCCGGCGCGGTCACCAGCGCCCAGAGCACCTGCTTGTACGCGTCGGCCTCGCGGCCCTTCCGCTTCTCGACGTACCCGACCAGCGCCTTCGTTTCGTCACCGGTCGGGGCGCGGCCGTACGCGGCCGTCACCAGCAGTTCGACGACCACCTTCGGCTCCCTGGCGGCCTTCGCGCGGCCCAGGAGCGAGCCGGCGCCGTCGGTGAGGTACTCCTTCGTCAGCCGGTCGCCGTTGCTGAACAGCAGCGCCTCGCCGACGCCGATCTGGAAGTTGTCCGTGGGCTGGGCGAGCAGCGCCGCGAACCCCTTTGCCGCGCTCTCGAGCTGCTCCATCTTGGTCTCGAACTCGGCCGGCTTCAGCCCGTCGAAGGCGGCCGGGTCGGTCGTGGCGATCTTGAGCTATGCCGCCAGTTGCAGCGGCGTCATCGGCTTCAGCCGCGCGACCGCGAACGTCTTGTGCGACGGCTGGCTGGCGGACGCCTCGTACCGGCTGCTGCGGGTGTAGGTCTTGCTCATCACGATGCCGCGCACCATCCGCTTGATGTCGTAGCCGTTGGCCGCGGTGTCGCGCGCGA
>JBJSXS010001031.1:0-2745 GCA_046086545.1 Gemmata sp. | reverse complement strand
CGCTCGTTCGGGTACTTCGACAGGGCCAGTTGGACGGCCCCCTCGACCCCGGCGGGCAGGTCAGGGCGCCCGACCTTCGAGAACCGGGGGGGCGGCTCCTTGATGTGTGCCGCTAGCACGCGGTCCTGTGTGTTGTGCCTGAACGGAAGACGCCCGGTGAGCATCTCGTAGAGGATCACGCCCACCGAGTACAGGTCGCTGCGAGCGTCTACCCGGTCCCCGCGGATCATCTCCGGGCTGACGTACCCCGGGGTGCCGATGGCGTAAATCGGGCCGTGCCCCGTCAGTTCGGCCAGCTGGATGTGCGGCTTGGTTTCGAACCCGGCGAACCCGAAATCCATGACCTTCAGTGTCTCGCGCTCGGTGCCGGCGTGCATCACCATGAGGTTTGCCGGCTTCAGGTCGCGGTGAACGATGCCGGCGTCATGCGCCGCTTGTAGCGCGTGGCCCAAATACCCGAGCAACCGCCCGACGCGCCCGGGCGGCAGGCTGCCGGACCGGGTGAGCAGCTCTTCCAGCGTGATCCCCGGGACGTACTCCATGACCAAGCACGGGCCGACGGGGTCGTCGATGTCCGCTTCCAGCAGTCGCACCGCGTAGGGGTGTGCGAAGTTGGCCATTGACCGCACTTCCGCCTCGAAGAACTGGCGGAAGTTGGGCTGCGCAACCACCTCGTCGTGGACGCGCTTGACCACGACGCGAAAGCTCGGGTGCTCCACCGGTTCGGCCAGGAACACCTCGCCGTTGTTCCCGCGGCCGAGCGCGTGGAGCAGTCGGTACCGACCGAGCGCGAGTTTGCCGACCATCCGCGGCCCCCGCTGAGCGTGCAAGAGTACGCAAAAATAGGATGCGTTCCGCCGCCGGGCAACCGCTTCTGTCCGCCGTAACCGGGTTACAACTCGGTCGGCTCCCAACGGTACTCGACCGCGCTCTCCCACACCCCGCCGGGCGGCACGACCCGCCAGCCCGTGTCGACACCTCTGGCCGCGAGGTTCGACGCATCAGCAGCGCAGCTATACGGTTCGATGGCGACCGCGCGCCGGTGCGCGGGGGTGAACAGCACCAGATCGCCGAACGAGTTGTCGGCCAGAACGCGCAGCCTGCCGTGGGCCTTCGGGTGCGCGAGGACCGCGACCTCGGCCAGCCCGCTCTTCCCGGGTTTCGTCGTGACGCCGCGGAACACGTGGTCGAGCGCCGTGGCCCCCAGCGCCCGCGGCTTTTGGAAGTCCAGGTCGCCCGGGAGCGCCTTCCGCTCGCCGGTGGGCAGGTTCGCCGCATCGACCGCCCACACTTCGCTCACGTTCGCCTGTAGCACATAGTTGGCCACGTCCGCGTCGTTGACACCCGGCAGCACGAAGTACCCGTGATACCCCAGCCCGCACGGGAGCGGCCCGGCGCCGACGTTTTCCGCGCGCGCGTCCACGCGCAACTTGTCCGGGTAGAGCCGGTACGTCACCTGAAACACGAAGTCCGTCGGCCAGTACGCCAGCGCCTCGGGGAAATCTGTCGCGAGGCTGAACTCCCCGGTCACCGCGGCGCACTCCTGTGCGTTCCCGAAACTGTGAGCGGTGACGCGCCACGGCAGCCGCGGGGTGAACCCGTGGATCGAGTGCAGCTTGCTCGACTCGGTCAGCGGGAGCTGGTAGGTCCTCCCGTCGAGCGGCAGGCGCCCCTCGCGGAGCCGGCCCGGGAACGGGAACAGGATCGGGTGGCCGCTCCGCGTCGGCACCGGGTTCGACTCCCAGTCGGGCATGTGGAACAGGATGTCGGCCCAGCGCCCGTCCTCCTGGCGCAGCTGCCACTTCAGGCAGTTGAATCCCCACTGCGGCCACACCTCGGCGCGGACCGTGCCCGCGGCGTTGGTGAGTTCGTAAACCTCGCCGCCACGGTCGCCCGCTCTGCCCGACGACGTGCGCACTTCGAAAGCCATACTCTTGCTCCGCTTGTCGGACAGGCGGTAAGCCTGCCCAGGCCAATGACAGGCGGGGAGCCTGTCCTACAACACAGGGTGCGGGGGCGATTGTACACCCAGCAGCCCCGCCCGAAATCACGGAACCAACAAGATGCCTACCTTCTCGGCTCCGGCGCTTACCCAACTCAGTCAATCGATGTTCGAGGCGGTCGGCGTTCCCGCGGCCGACGCCAGCGTGGTCGCGCGAAGCCTCGTGGACGCGAACCTGTGTGGGCACGATTCCCACGGCGTGATGCGCGTGCCGCAATACATCGATTTCCTGCGGAAAGGCACTTACAAAGCCGGCGCCCCGTTCACGGTGCTTTCGGAGACGCCCGCGGTTGTCGCGGCCGACGCCGGCTGGGGCTTGGGACAGGTGCAGGCGTACCGCTTGCTCGAAAAGTTGGTACCGAAGGCGAAGGCGCTGGGGGTCGCGGCGGGTACGCTGCGGAACAGCGGGCACACCGGCCGCCTAGGCGAGTACGCGGAGTTCGCCGCGCGGGAGAACATGGCGCTCTTCGCCGCCGTCAACTCGCACGGTTCCGGGCGCCGCGTGGCCCCGCCGGGCGGCACCGAGGGCCGCATCAGCACCAACCCCATCTGCATGGGAGCCCCGACGAGCGGTGCCCCGGTGGTCATCGACTTCGGCACCAGTTCGGTGGCAGAAGGGAAAGTTCGTGCGCAGTTCCAGAAGAAGGAACCGGCCGGCGAGGGATGGCTCATCGACCACACCGGGCAACCGACGACGGACCCGAGTGTGCTGTACAACGAGCCGCGCGGCGCGCTGCTCCCGT
>JBJSXS010001030.1:0-6101 GCA_046086545.1 Gemmata sp. | reverse complement strand
TCGGCCCGGAAATGCGGTTGAAACAATTTTCGCTGATGGGAACGGTTGAACGTGGGCGCCCGATGAGCCGCACAGCCCGCACAACCGGCGCGCCCGGCAGGGGCGGCGCGAAAATAGGTAGAGTTTGCGGGACGCGCGGCCCGACGGCACGCGTTCGCGGCAGAGCGACTCGTCGTTGGCGCACGCACAGCAAACCGGGGCCGTCGCGCGCGCCTCCGGCTCTCCGCCAGAGGCCGTCGCGTTAAACGAGGCCCCACAGCCGGCGGAGGCCCCACTCCGCACCGAGCACCACGGCGAACACCACCAGCCACAGCGGCAGGAACCCGCGCGACCGGTTGCGGTGCCAGTCGGGGTAGTACTTCGGCTTCTTCCCGAGATCGACCGGCGCCTCGGCCCTCAGTTCCTTCAGGAAGCCCGGCAGCTCCTCGAGCCGCAGCGCCTTGCCGCCGTTTGGCACGGACAGGCGCTCCAGGAACTGCGGGTCGGCGTTCACGCGCAGCATCTCGTCCGAGATGTCCGGCACCGCGATGAACTTGGCCGTGCCGCGGTGAACCTTGTCGCTGCCGTCGGGGTTCTTCTCGGGCGACCCGTCGGACTTCCTCGCGGGGCTGGTGACCGACACGAAGTACTCGCCCGGGGCCGGCGGGCGGAACAGCACCTTGCGCCCGTCCTTGTCGGCCAGCACCGTTTGCGCCGCGGCCTTCCTCTCGTCCTCGGGCTTCGGCTCCTGTTGCCCCGGCGCGAGCGGGAGGACGCGCACGGCGAGCGGCGCGGTCGGGTCGTCGGTGCCGTCGGGCCTCTTCACGCCCACACGGATCGACTGCTCCGCGGCCACCTTGAGCTGCCGGTACTGCGGGCGCGCGTACGCTTGGCCCTCCTCCTCGTCCTGGTGCGCGAGGTACAGCACGCACTGGCGCCAGAACCGCTCGTGCATGTCGAGCCCGCGCCTCTCTTTGGGCTGTCCGAGGCCGCGCCACAGGTAGGTGTCGAACGCGCCGAACGCGAGCCACCGGCCCTTGGTCGCGTCGCCGCGCTGCGAGCCGACGAGCAGCGGCTCGTGGATCGCGGGATCGAACTCGGTGCCGGCCCTGAGCGCGGTCGGGTCGTTGGGCGTGAGCGCTTTCGTCGCGGGGTCAAACCTCGCGGTCCACGCGAACACGGTGTCCTGCTTGCCGGGCCGAAGCTCCAGCCTGCTGTACCCGTTCAGCGGCGCACCGGTGTAGAACCCGTTGAGCGCGTCCCAGTCGTTCCGCAGCGGGTCGCCCGTCTCGCCCGGCTTGAGCGGCCGCCTGGCGAGCATGAACATCTTGTTCAGCCCGTTCTGGTTCGGGACGGTGGGGAAGAGCACCAGCGGGTTGCCGTCCGGGTCGAGGCTGTCCACCAGCGTCGGGGTCTTGATCGGGAGCGGCAGCGCGCCCGACTCGTACATCCCCTTGTAGGCGTGCTCGCCGCCCAGGAACATCACGCCCACGCCCTTCGCCGTCGCCAGTTTCGTGAGGTCGGCGAGGAACCTCGGGGCCGCGCGGTCGAGGGTCGCGGCGCCCACGTTCCCGATGACCACCACGTCGTAGGCTTGCGCCTCGAGGTTCAAGAGGTCGCGGGCGTCCCGAGAGACGGTCTGGTCGGCCTGGAGAATCACCTCGTACACGTCGAACCGCTTCTCGCTGCGGAGCGCGTCGCGGACGAACGTTTGCTCCCAGCGGAGCTGATCGACGATGAGGACTCGCACGCCCTCCTTCAGCACGGTCAGGTACGTTTCCGACCAGTTGTTGAGCGGGGACAGTTCGCCCGGCAGCGGTTCGAGCCTGTCGCCCGTCTCGATCCCGACCTGCACCTTGACCTTGATCTCGCCCTTCGTCTCGGGCAGCTTCACGGTCATCTTCAGGTCGTTCCCCCTCTCGCGCTCGAGGGTGAACTCCTCCGTGTGCTTCGGCTGGTCGTCGAAGAACACCCGCGCGGCGACCCGCGCGCCGGGGTAGCCGTAGGCGTTCACCTTCGCGGTCACGGTCACGTCGGTTTTGATGAACCCGGGCGACGGGTTGCACTCCACGCCCGTCACGACGACGTCCCTGGTGGCGGCGTCCGAGCTCTCCTTGCCGACGAGGAACGTGTGGACCGGCACCCCGCGGCGCCCGAACCGCGCGGCCTCGGATATGGCGGTGAAGGTCTCCCCGTTGTCCGCGCCGTCCCCGATCACGGCGACCGCGCGAACGCGCTCGGCCTGCCACCGGTCGTGTACCCTGTTCAGTGCCGTCCCGTAGTCGGAGCGCTTCGCGTCGAACGCGGTCGCGAGGTCGTACCGGCTCGTGGCCTCGTTGAAGTCCGGCGGGCCGAACCGGTACACCACGGCACCCACGCTCCGGTCGGTGAGCAGCTCGTCGAGCAGGGGCTGCGCCCTCTCCATCGCCTTGCGCACCGCGTCGCCGCGCTCCTGCCCACCGATCTCGTCCTTGACCGTCATGCTCTCGGACGTGTCCACCAGAACGAGCAGGGTGGACGGCTGCTTCGGGTTCTCGTTCACCCCGACGCTCGGGCGCGCGGCGGTGACGAGCGCGGCCGCGAGCGCGAGCAGGCGCAGCACGAGAACGAGGAGCACGCGGCGGCGCGTCGCCTGCGGGTGGCCGAGGTAGGTCCAGACGGTGAACAGAACGAGGACGAGCGCGACGGCGCCGAGCGCGGGCAAACCGAGCGGGTAGACCGACCACGGGTACGCCGGCCGCGCCGAGAAGAAGTAGTCGTTCATCGGGTGCATTTTACCGGCGCACCGGGCGGGACGAAAGGCATCGGAGAAGGGGACCGGTCAGGAGCCAAAGAACGGCTGATTTCAGCCCCGGAGGGGCGCCGGATGTTAGCCCAGGGTGCGGCCCGCGCTTCGCGGGCAAACCCTGGGTGGTGGCGGATCGTGTGTCCGCATCGCTCGCCCAGGGTTGCGCTCGAAGACTCGCTCCACCCTGGGCTAACATCTGCCGCCCCTCCGGGGCTGAAAACAATACCACCCTTTCACCCCCTCACCCCTACTCCTTCTTGCCGGTGCGGGGTGGAGTGCGGAGTTGCTCGAGCGCGGGGGGGTCGAGCTTGGTCTTGCCCAGGTTGGCCGCGTTGCGGTTGAGCGCCTCCGAGACGGCGTGGCTCAGGTCCGGGTGGCGGAGCAGCGTCCAGCTCACGCTCAACGCCGCGCGGTCCAACTTCGGCCCGACCGCCTTGGGCTGCTCCTGAACCACTTCCAGAAACAGCTTGTTCGACGCGTCGGCCTTGTTCTCGTGGGCCAGAACCACCGCGAGGCCCAGGCGCCCGGCGACGCTGGCGGCGCGGGCCGTGACCGGGTCGCGCCACTCGGCCGCGGGGTCCCGCAGCTTCACGAACCGGTCGTTCGCCTCGGCAAAGCGGCGCTCCTTGACGTACAGCAGCCCCAGTTCGACGGCGGCCTTGATGGTGTCCTCTTGCTTCGTGCCCTTGTGGTTCAGAACGGCGATCAACTCGCGCTCGCGGGTGGTGCAGAGCCTGTCCGGCGAGCGCACGTCGGGCAGCCCGGGGGCCGGGTTCGCCGCGACTGGCGCGGCCGCGGGGTTGAGGGCGGCGTAAGTCAGCACCCCCCCGGTCGTGGCGAAGAGGCACGTCCCCAGCACCAGCAGCCACCTCCCGGGACCGCCCGGCCGCACCGTCGGTGCGGCCGAAACGGAGCTCGAAAGGCGCAGCGCCGTTTCGGACGCCGCCGGGCTTACCGGGGGGCCCATTTGGGTGAGCAGGAGGGGCGCGGTGCCCGTTGCCAGTCCGTCCCGCACCTTGATCAGGTCGCGGAGCACCTCGCGCGCGGACTGGTACCGGTCCTCCGGGCTCTTGGCCATCATCTTGTGAACGACACCGCACAGGTCGACCGGCAGGTCCGGGCGCAGGTCCGACAGCAGCCGCGGCTGCTCCTGCACGTGTTTGAGCGCCACCTCGAACGCGGTCGTGCCCTTGAACGGCGGCTCCCCCGACAGCAGGTGGTAGCAGGTCACGCCGAACGAGTAGATGTCGCTGCGGTTATCCACGGCCCGGCCCTGCACCTGCTCGGGCGACATGTACAGGGGCGTGCCGAGGGTGACCCCGCTCTGCGTCAGGTTCGTCGGCGGGGTTTCGCCGGCGAAGAACCGGGACAGCCCGAAGTCGGTGACCTTCACCTCGACCTTGCGGGTCATTAGGATGTTCTCGGGCTTAATGTCGCGGTGAACGATGCCCTGCTCGTGGGCCTTCTGGAGCGCGAGCGTGACCTGCCGCATCACGCTCAGGGTGACGGGCAGGTCGGGCGGCCCCTTGCGGGCCATGTAGTCGCGCAGGTTGCGCCCCTCGACGAACTCCAGCACCATGTACCGGAGCCCGTCGGCCTCGCCGATCTGGTGGATGTGAACGATGTTCGGGTGGTTCAGCTTGGCGACCGCCTGGGCCTCGGCCTGGAACCGTGCGAGCGCGGTCGTGTTCGCGTTGAGGTCGTCGCGCAGGAGCTTGAGCGCGACCTCGCGCTTGAGCGACAACTGGCGGGCCAGGTACACCTGCCCCATGCCGCCGGCCCCGATCTTCCGCAGGATCTGGAAGTCGCCCAGGGTGCGGCCGGTCAGGTCCGGCTGCTGCGGCGCCTGGGGCGTGGTGTCCGGCATCTCCGGCTCCAGAATGTTCGGCAACGACCGCTGTGTACGTACAAACTAAACGGAGACGACGCCCCGCCGCGACCCGGTACCCGGCCGGGGCTGACGGAACGCAAGGCGGGAACCGACGCTGACATCTTAGCTGATCGGCGGCGAAGAACATACCCCTGTCTGTCGCGCGCCCAACAGCGGGATCGCCGCCGGACGGAACTTCCGACACCCGCCGCAGGTCTAATAATTACCCGGACCCCGAACACACCCCGGAGCCCGAACCGTGCGACTGCTTTTCCTCCCCGTCCTCGCGCTCGCCCTCGCCTCCGTGTTGCGGGCACAGCCCGCCAGCACCGCGCCGACACCCGACGAGCAGAAGGCGATCGACGCGGCGGCGAAGGCCGGCGGCAAGGCCGATATCGACCCAAAACTGCCCGCGCCGGCCCGCGTGTCGGTCAAGTTCGAGAACGCGACCGACGGCATGCTGCTCAGCCTCAAGAAGATGTCGGCGGTCGGCGCCGTCGATGCGTACGACGCCACCCGCTGCACCGACAAGGGGTTTGCGGTGTTCAAAGACGTGCCGAACCTGCGGCGCCTCATCCTGAGCAAATCGGAAATGACCCCGCCGCGCGTGACCGCGATCGGGCAGTGCAAGGAGTTGCGCGACCTGCGCCTGCCCGGCTCCGGGCTGAGCGACGCCGAACTGGCGTCGCTGAAGAAGCTCGCCCGGCTCGAATCGCTCGACGTGTCCGAAAACCCCAGGGTGACTGACAAGGGCCTGGCGACCGTCAAGACCTTCGACCGGCTCCAGGCCCTGTACCTCGCCAGAACCAGCGTCAGCGACAAGGGCCTTGCCGAACTGAAGGGGCTGGAGGGGCTGCGCACCCTCTACCTCGGCGGCACGCGCGTCACCGCCGACGCGGCCGACAAGTTCGCCGAGGACATGCCCAACCTGCGCGTCGTGCGCAAGTGACAGCGGCGCCGCGCCGCTCGCGGCACCGAGCGGTAAGTGGCCTCGTTTCTGCTTCGCCCCCGCGCGGGCGGCGCGTAGCATTGGGGAGACTTCGATCAGGGAACCACGCCATGCCCCGCGCGCCGCTCGCCCTGTTCGCCGTACTGTGCCTCGGCCCCGCCGCGCTCGGGGCGCACACCGGCGCGCTTCGGGTGCCCGCCGATGACCCGAAGGCGCCGGTCGCCGAGGGGTTCCGCCTCAAGGAGCCGTACACGGGCGAGTACAGGCTGACCGCGCGCGCCGCCCTGCGGCACAGCGGCGTGGTGCTGTACGACCTCACGTTCCCGTCCCCGCTCCCGAGCGACATCCCGGAGAACAACACCGTCCACGCTGAGTACTTCGTGCCGGCCGGCGCGACGGCCGCGAGCAGGTGCCCCGCGGTCGTGTGCCTGGACATCATGCAGGGCAACCAGCTCATCGCCCGCGCGGAGGCGATGTGGCTGGCCCAGAACGGTGTGGCGGCGCTGGTGGTGGTG
>JBJSXS010001029.1:0-2061 GCA_046086545.1 Gemmata sp. | reverse complement strand
GGGGCAAGGGGCACCAGCCCCAGGCACGCTGCGAGCGCGAGCGGGTATCGCCAGCGCATGTGCGGTGTCTCCTGATCGTGTGAAGTGGGACAGACGGAAGCCTGCTCCGGCGCAAACGACAAACTGGAAGCCCGTCCTATTTTTTGGGATCGACGCGCACCACCCGCGGGCGCTCGGCCCCTGCGGGTGTCGCGCCGATGAACCCGAACAGCATTTCGTTCGTGGTTTCCTCACCGAACCGAACGAGTTTCGGGGGGCGGCTCGGGTTGTTGGGGTTGTTCGCGCTGTTGTCGAAGACCGCCTCAACGTCGAACCGGGTACCGGCCTTCGCGAACAGCGGCTCCTTGAACCAGTACGACTCCTGCCAGTTGTAATCCCAGTCCTTGATATGCACCAGCGCGACTGAGTCGCCGTCCGGCGGGGTCATGGTCACCTTCACGCTCTTGCCGAGCAGGTGCATGTGCGGCATTACGCTGTGGATGTTCGCGTCGGCGGTGGTCCAGGCCGACCCCTTCTCAACGTGGTTCTCCTTGTCCGCCGGGATGAACGACAGCGGGGACATGCCGCCCACGGTCAGCGTCGTCCAGGGCTTCTGAACGGGCTTCTTGGCGAAGTAGAGACCGACCTTCGTGCGGTCCTTCTCCGGCTTACCGGTGCGGTGGTAGTGGATCTGCAAGACCATGTCGGCTTCCTTCGGCAGCAGGACGCCGGACCCCTCCGGGAACTTCGTGCCGAGCTGCCCCGGCGCCCACCCGCCGACGAACCCGATGGGCGGGATGTCCGGGCGCGGCGCGTCGGCCGGGCTGGGGAGGAACCCGATGCCCATCGACACCGCGTAACCCGGGCCGCGGTCGATTTCGTCCTTCTCCTTCTTGCGGTCACGCTCCGCGGCTTCGAGCTTACGGGCCTTCCCCGTGGTGTCGAAGTAGTTGATCGTGTGGTGAACGACGGTCGCGTTGCCGGGCTTCACCTCGTAGGCGACCACATATTTGTCTTCCTTGAGACCGGGTGGCAGCACGAAGCACCGGAACGTGTCCTTGCCCGCAGGGCCAACGTGGAAGTCGTCCGTCATCTCGATTACCAGGTCCGGTTCGCCGAGGTGCCAGCCGGTCGGGAACTTAGCGGCCGGCGGGGCGTCCTTAATTTCACCTTCGGGGCACCCGTTTTTCTCCCACTGCGCGAGCGTGTCGAGTTCGCGCAGCGTGAGGCCGCGCGCGTTTTTGAACTCGACGCCCGAAACCGGCTTCCACGGCGGCATTTCCTTCGACTGCGTGTAATGCACGATGTCCGCCGACCACTTCACCGCGTCCTTGTATGCGAGCAGCGAGAACGGCCCCACGTCGCCGGGCCGGTGGCAACTCTGGCAGTGCTTTTGAAGGATCGGCAGCACGTCGCGGTGATAGGTCACGCTCTCGGACGTGACCTTCCGCTCCTGCGAATCGATGTGGCAGCCGATCGCACGCGTCGCCGGGTTCGGCACGCCCTTTCCATTTACAAGCGCCTCCAGCGCGTCGCGCAGGTCGCGTTCCGTGACCGCCGGGTTCTTCTTCATGCGCCCGTAGTACTGGTTGTCGATCCGGCCGCGGTAGCGAAGCACATGGTTGTGGTCGAGAACGAACGCTTCCGGAGTGACCGTTGCCTTGAAAGCCTCGGCGGCAACGCGGTTGCTGTCACTGATCACGGGGAAGGGCAGTTTGAACTCGCCGGCCTTTTTCGCGATCTTTTCAGCCGCATCATCCGTGGGCACGAACGCGACAAAGTTCAGACCCTTCGTGCCGTACGTTTTTTGTAGCTCCGTGAGGATGATGGCGTAACTGTTGGACACGGGGCAGTCGAACGACAGGAACAGCACCACGGTTCCCTTGCCACCAGCGTGGTCGCGGAGCGAGGGCGTTTTGCCACCTGTGGCCGGGAGTTTGATGTTCTCAATCACCTTGTTGAGGCGGTCGGTGCTGACGGGCGGGTCGGCCGCCACGGTGGGCGCGGGGCCGCTGAAACCGACCAGAATCAGGCTGAGCGAAACGACCACGCTCGCGAATCCGATCACAGCCGTCCGAGTCA
>JBJSXS010001028.1:0-3247 GCA_046086545.1 Gemmata sp. | reverse complement strand
CCGGCCGGTGAGACCTCCGGGCGGGGCTCGCCGCGCGGCACCGGCCGCGCGCCCAAACCATGCGCAACCTCAAGCTCACGATCCGTTACGACGGGACGGACTTCTTCGGCTGGCAGACGCAGCCCGGCCGGCGCACGGTGCAGCAGACCGTCGAGACGGCCGTCGGCGAGATCACGCGCGAGCCCCGCGTGCGGCTCAATTGCAGCGGCCGCACCGACTCCGGGGTCCACGCGGTCGGGCAGGTCGCCAACATGTACACCGCGAGCAGGCTCCCCTGCGAGGTGCTGCTCAAAGGGATCAACGCGAAGCTGCCCGAGGACGTCGGCGTTCGCTTGGTGGAGGAAGCGCCGCAGAGCTTCTGCGCGAACAAGGACGCGGTGCGGAAGCAGTACCGCTACGTCATCCAGGACGGCCGGCTGCAAGACCCCTTCCTGCGGAAGTACGCGTGGTTCGTCCGCCAGACGCTCGACGCGGAGGCGATGGCTCGTGCCGGGCAGTGTCTGGTGGGCCGGCACGACTTCAGGTGCTTCGAGACCGAGTGGCCGAACCGCCTGACCAGCGTGCGGACCGTCACGCGCCTGAGCGTGAACCGGTTCGGCGACTGCATCTGGATCGACGCGGAGGCGAACGGGTTCCTGTACAACATGGTGCGCGCCATCGCCGGGAGCCTGGTGCAGGTCGGCCGCGGGTTCTGGCCCGAAACGCAAATCGCCGACGTGCTGCACGCGATGGACCGCCGGCTCGCCGGTCCGACGGCCCCGCCGGAAGGCTTGTTCCTGATGAGAGTGACGTACAACGCATGTCCGAGTTCACCTACCCCGCCGAACTAGCCGTCCCGCCGCTGACGAAGGCGCCGACCGCGACCGTGACCGTGCCCGGGAGCAAGAGCATCACCAACCGCGCGCTGGCGCTGGCGGCGCTTGCGAGTCGCGAATCGTCGTGTGCGCTCACCGGCGCGCTGCGCAGCGAAGACACCGAGGTGATGGTCGAGTGCTTGCGGAAGCTCGGGTTCCGCGTCGACGCGGACTGGGCGCGGGCCGCGATTACCCTCCAGAAGCATGGCTCCAACCGGCTCGTCCCGGCCGAGGCGGCCGATCTCTTCGTGGCGAATTCGGGAACGACCGTCCGCTTCCTCGCCGCGATGGTGAGCCTGTCGCCCGGCCGCTACCGGCTCGACGGCGTGCCGCGGATGCGCGAGCGCCCGATTCGGGACCTGCTCGACGCGCTGGTTCAGGTGCCCGGCGTGACCGCGGCGAGCGAGACCGGCACCGGGTGCCCGCCGGTCGTTATTGGAGGGACCGGCTGGCCGGAGAAAGACACCGTCGCCCTGAACGTGCGCGCGGACACGAGCAGTCAGTTCCTGAGCGGTCTCGCCATCGCCGCCGCGTTCCATTCGGGCGAGGCGCAGATCCGCGTCACCGGCGAGACCGTGTCCGAACCCTACGTCCGCATGACGGACGAGATGATTCGCGCCTGGTGCGGGACGATTACGCTGCTGTGCGGGAGCGAGGCGCCGCACCAGTTTGAGATTCGGGGCTCCGCGCGCCACAAGTCGCCGGCCCGCTACGCAATCGAACCCGACGCTTCCTCCGCGAGCTACTTCTGGGCCGCGGCGGCGGTCGCCGGCGGGCGCGTCACCGTGTCTGGGCTCAACCGCACCTCGCTCCAGGGCGACGTGCGGTTCGTCGATGTGCTGGCGCAGATGGGGTGCCGCGTCGAGGAGTGCGACACGGGCATCACGGTCCGGGGTGGGAAGCTGCGCGGCGTCGATGTCGATATGAACGACATCAGCGACACCGTAATGACGCTCGGCGCGGTCGCGCTGTTCGCCGACGGCCCAACCGCGATTCGCAACGTGGCGCACATCCGGCACAAGGAAACGGACCGCATCGCGGCGCTCGCGACCGAGCTCCGCAAGTTGGGCGCGGAAGTCGAGGAGCGCGAGGACGGGCTGACGATCACGCCGCGCCCGCCCACGGGCTGCGCGGTGGACACCTACAACGATCACCGCATGGCGATGAGTCTGGCGCTCGTTGGCCTGAGGGCGCCCGGCGTGGTGATCCGGAACCCGGGCTGCGTCGCGAAGACGTACCCGGGGTTCTGGCAAGACCTGGCGGCGCTGAGGCAGTGAGCGGTCGGCAGCAGAAGAGGTGAGCCGGGCGCCCGTCGCGGTCCCGCCCGGCTGCTCATCGAGCACGGACAACTGACTACTTCCCCCGGCCCTCCTTCGGCGGCTCGGTCCAGAACGGGCTGAGCCGGCGGGCCTTGTACAGCAGTTTCTCGCGGGCCTCGCCGGTCGCGGTCGCCAGCTTCGCCTTGATCTTCTTCATCTTCTTCTTGCGCGAGTGCCGCCGGTCCAGTTCGATTCGTCGCTCGACCATATATTGCCCCTTTGTTAGACGCGCCCCGCAGAACGACGCGATGACACAAACTTACACACCCGACCCGTTGCCGACAAGCGCGGCTGTTCGGCCGCGCCGCGGGCTGCTGGCCGTGTGGGCGCTGTGTGCCCTTGTCGCGCTCGCGTTCGTCGCGCTCGTCGGCACGAACGCGCCCTACGCCGACGAGTGGGAGTTTGTGCCGGCGCTGGTCGGCGAAGAGAGCCCGTGGCCGTGGCTGTGGGAGCAGCACAACGAGCACCGGATGCCGCTCCCGCGGGTGATCGTGCTGGCCTACTTCAAGCTCGCGCACGACTTTCGCGTCGGGATGTACCTCCAGGTCGCGATGCTCGCCGCGCTCGCGCTGTACCTGATGCGGCTCGCCGCGAACCTGCGGGGCCAGCCGCACTGGGCCGACGCGTTCTTCCCCCTCTCGCTCCTGCACCTCGGGCACTGGGAGAACCTGGTGATGGGCTACCAGGTGTGCTTCGTGCTGTTCGCGGTGCTGGCGGCGGCGCTGGTCGTCGTCGCTGCGAACCCGGCCCGAAAATGCCTTTCGGTGCGGCGGCGTCGCGGGCATCTGCCTGGCACTGCTCGCGCTCACGAACGGGTCCGGCCTGGTGCTGGTGCCGGCGGTCGCGCCGTGGCTCGCGCTCGTCGCGCTCGGCCTGTGGCGGCGCGGGGAGAAGGGCCGGGCTGCTGCGCTGCTTCTGCTCGCGGCGCTGCCGGTCGCGTACCTCGCTGTGTACTTTCAGGGGTATCACCGGCCGGCGCACCACCCGCCGATGAGCGTGAACCCGGTGCGGGTCGCGACCGTGACCGGGGAGGTCCTCGCGGTGTCGTTCGGTATGGGCCTCAGCCTGGTGTGG
>JBJSXS010001027.1:0-4493 GCA_046086545.1 Gemmata sp. | reverse complement strand
CTCGACCAGGCCCAGCTCCCGGGAAACGGCCCCGACGTTCTCGCCCTTCCTCGCGGCGGCCTCGACCGCCTCGCGCAGCGCGGCCAGCTCGGGCGGGGCCTCGCCCGGCCTCGCGGCGCCCTTCGCCAGCGCCTTCTCCAGCGCGGCGAGCGCGGCGCGGATCTCACCGACGTTCTCGCCGCGCCTGTTCGCCGCGTCGACCGCGTCGCGCAGGTCGCCGAGGTCAGCCGCGGGCTTCGGCGCGTCGGCGCGAACGGGCGAGTCGATCACCGGCGGCACCGGCCCGGGGGGCGGGTTCGCGGGCCGCGGGGCGGCGCCCGCTTCGGGCAGCGTCACGCCCTTCACGTCCACCTTCTTGCCCCTGCGCAGCACCACGAGGTCGAGCTTCTCGCCGGCCTTCGCCTCGTTCACCCGGCGGATGAACGCGTCGGCGTCGTCGCTCACCGGCTTGCCGGCGAACTCCAGGATGATGTCGTGCGGCCTCAGCCCGATCCTCTCGGCGACCGATCCCGGGATGATGCCGGTGACCGCGATGCCGGTGTTGGCGTCCAGCCCCAGTTGCTCGGCGACGATGGGCGAGACCTTCTCCAGCCGGACGCCGAGCCGGGGGCGCTCGGGCGCGCGGCCCGCGTCCGGCAGCCCGGGGACGTCGAGGAGCGGCAGCAGGGCCCCGCGCCCGCCGGGCAGCAGCGCCTTGAGCATCAACTCGTCCGCCTCGTTCAGGAGGCGCCGCGCCTCGGGGTCGCGCGGGTTCTTTTTGAGCAGTTCCAGCGCCCTCATGCGGACGTCCATCGCCTTCTGGAACGCCCCCACGTCGATCCCGCCGCCGAGGTTGTCGGGGACCGGGGGCAGCGGGAACGGCAGCGGGTCGCGGCGGTTGAACGGGTTCGGCTCCGGGCGCGCCGGCTCGGGCCGCGGCCGGGTGAGCGCGCGGCCCGCCACCGCCTTCTCGACCTGCTCCAGCTCCTTCGCGATTGCTTCGACGTTCTCGCCCTTCTTCGCGGCGGCGTCGACGGCGTCGCGGAGCGCTCGCAGCTCGGCGGGCACGCGCCCGGCGTTGGCCGCGGGCCTCGCCCTCTCCAGCGCGGCGAGCGCCTTGCGGACCTCGTCCACGTTCTCGCCGCGCCGCGCGGCGGCGTCCACGGCGTCGCGCAGCGCGCCGAGGTCAACGGCCGTGTCGTCGGCACCGGGCCGCGGCTCCTGCGCGGCGGGCGCGAACCCGGCCCACACGGCCGCGGCGACCAGCGCGGCGGCCGCGGCCCATTTCCCGGTACGGAACATTGCGGTGGCTCCGAGACAGATGGATCACGCGCCCCTCATTTCAGCACGGGGCCGCGGGCGGGACAAGCCCCGCCGCGCCGAAGTTACACAGGGCGTCAGCACCCGGCGCGCTTGCGCTTCTTGCCCACGCGGCCGGCGGCCTCCACCTTCGCGATGTACGCGGTCGCGTCCGGGACGCTGCACGCGGTGTCGCCCACGTCCACCTCGACTTTGCCGAGGGCCTTCGCGGTCGCCTTCGCCCGGGCCGTGAGCGGCGCGACGTAGGAGCCCACCATGATCACGAACATGTTCATTGTGGCCCGCACCCGGTTCGGGGCGCCGCCGATCTCCGCCCTCACGCGCCCGAGCAGCTTCTCGACCTCGGCGAGGTCCAGGTCCGCGTCCGGCTTGATGGACAGCAGGCACCCGTAGGTGGACCAGCCGGCGCTGGCGATCATCTCCTCGTCGCGGTCGATCCAGTCGAGCGCGAGTTCGCGCCCGAACCTCGACTCCGACGCGACCCACGGCACCGTGTGGCAACTGAGCATGTACCAGTACGCGCCCTTCGCCCACTTCTGGAGCTGCGGCCTGGTGAACGCGCCCGGGTCGGCGATCATGGCCGCGAGGTACATCGCGTCCGAGTTGCCGGTGTCGTACAGCGCGAGCGCGAGCTGGTGGTCAACCTTGATCCTCTTCTGAAGCACTTTGAGGTCCGCGACCTTGACGCCGAAGAACGGCTCCCGCGCCCCGTGCCGGAGGAGCGTCTTCTTGGTCTGCGCGCTGCCGAGCGCCTCCAGTTGGGCCATCACGTCCTTCGCGGTCATGTCAGGTCCTTTCGGTCGCGGTGTAAGCGAGCGGCACCGGCGGGTGCCGAAGGTGCGCGAGTTACTGCTTGGTTCGGGTGCTCTTCCACTCCTCTTTGCGCTGCTCGTTGAGGTCCTTGACCTGCTGCTTCTCCTTATCGGTCAGCCCGTCCTTGGGCGGGGCGCCGGTCGGCGCCGAGCCGCCGCACCCGGTGGCGGCCAGCGCGACAGCCGCGGCCAGGGCCAGGTACCGCACACGCAACATGATGCTGGGCTCCGTGAATCGAAGGGCGGGGGCGGGCGGACGACCGCGCGGCCCGCGCCCCGGTGGAGGTGTTCTGTTCCCGCTCAGTTCAGGGGCAGGGACTCGCCGCCGGACTTGGAGCCGGCCGCGGTCCAGGCGTCGGGGTTGACGCCGTCGGTGACGAACCGGATGCTGCCGTCGGCCATGCCCACGTTCACCCCGCCGCTGTGGTAGCTGCTGGCCGGGGTGACCAGCTGCCACCACTCGCCGTTGTTGGGCCGGTAGCACGGCTTGTTGGGCGGGAGCAGGGTGTTGAACCCGTTGCGCCAGATGGACCCCTCGCGCCACGGGTACCCGCGCCAGTTCCAGCCGAGGGTGCCGGCCGTCTGCATGTTCAGCCCGAGCAGGTAGTTCCGCACCGTCGCCGGGCTGTTGCCGGCCGGGAACGCGCCGCCGTCGAAGCAGTCGCGCCGCCCGTCCCGCGGGGCCGGGGACGTGCCGTTGGCCCCGTTCGCCACCTCGGCGAACGAGACCGTGTTGCTGGTCCCGTCGGTGACGCTCACGATGGTCGTCGCGGGCATCGCGGGCACGCTCCCGTAGGGCGTGAAGTTGGTGCCGAACACCCCGTCCCACTTGTTCTCCAGCCCGACCCACCGGCCGTAGTTCGTGTGGTAGTTGGTGAACCCGTACACCTGACCCGCGAACGTGTTCGGGTCGGACGGGCACGCGAACACCTTCGGCCGCGCGGTCGAGCCGAACTCGTGATCGGTCACCGAGGTGCCGGTCCCGCCCTGGGCGCTCGCGCCGTGCGCGAACGCCTGCGTCATCAGCGCCTGCACGTTCCCCTGCTCGATCACCGCGAGCAGGAACGTGTGGGGCGACGGCCCCCAGACGGCCGCGTTCTCGGACCCGGACGGGAACTTCCCGAAGACGTCGTGGAAGTTGTGGGCCGCGAGCCCGAGTTGCTTCAGGTTGTTGCTGCACTGGGTGCGGGCGGCGGCCTCGCGCACCTTCTGCACCGCCGGCAGCAACAGCCCGATCAGGATCGCGATGATGGCGATCACCACCAACAGCTCAATCAGCGTGAACCCGCACCGCGAGGAGTCTGTGACCCGGCGCATGGGACCCTCCGAACTGGAAGTGACGCGGCGAACAGAAGCGACCAGAACCGGTGCGGTCGAATGACCGCTGGAGAATGGTTTGAGTATCGCCCGGTGCCGCGACGCCCGCAAGCCCATTTTCGCGCCCCGGCGGCAATAAGATGGAACGATGCGACCCATCTATCTGGATCACAACGCGACGACCCCGCTGCGGCCCGGCGTGTGGGACGCCGTGCGCGCCGCGCCGGCGGGCAACCCGTCGTCGGCGCACGCGACCGGCCGCGCGGCCCGGCGCGCGCTGGACGACGCGCGCGAGCGGGTCGCGGCCCTCCTCGGCGCGCACCCGGACGAGGTGACGTTCACCAGCGGCGCGACCGAGGCAAACAACCTCGCCGTGTTCGGCGCGAGCCCCTCCCGGGCGGTCGCGTCCCACCTCGAACACCCGTGCGTCGCGGAACCGCTGAACCACCTCGCGGCGCGCGGCGTACCGGTCACGTGGCTGCCCGCCGACGCGCGCGGCGTCATCCGGTGGCGCCCACCGGGCGGTGCGGCACTCGTCTGCGTGATGCTCGCGAACCACGAGACCGGGGCCGTGCAGCCGGTCGCCGACATCGCCCGCTCGCTCCCAACCGGCGCGCACCTGCACTGCGACGCGGTGCAGGCCGTCGGCAAGGTACCGGTGAGCTTCCGCGACCTCGGCGCCCACACCCTAACCGCCAGCGCGCACAAGTTCGGTGGGCCGACGGGCGTGGGCGTGCTGCTGACGCGCCGCGGGTTGAGCCTGCGGCCGCTCACCTACGGGGGCCACCAGCAGGGCGGCCGGCGCCCCGGCACCGAGCCGGTGGCGCTCGCCGTCGGGATGGCGACCGCCCTCGAAATGGCCGTGCGCGACCCGGACACGAGCCGCGCGCGCCTCGAAGCGCTCCGCGCCCGGTTCTGGGGCGCGCTCGACCGCACGTGCGCCCCGGTCGTGCTGAACGGCCCCGAGATCGGCGCGCCGGACGTGGTGCCGGCGACCCTGAACGTGTCGCTCCCCGGGGCCCGCGCGGACTTGCTCCTGGTGGCGCTCGACCTCGCGGGCGTCGC
>JBJSXS010001026.1:0-2068 GCA_046086545.1 Gemmata sp. | reverse complement strand
CCCGAAGGGCACCGGGCTGGTGGACCGGAACTACGACGGGAGGTGACCGAATGCCGCACCTGCGCCGCACGCTGACCGCACCGTTCCGCTACCTGTGGGCGCTCCCGGTGACGCTGCTCGGGCTGGCGCTGGTGCCGCCCGCGCTGCTCACCGGCGGGCGCGTCCGCGTCGAGCGGGGCGCGCTGGAGGTGCACGGCGGGTTCGCCCGATTCTTCCTGCGCCGCTGCCTCGCGGTTCAGGCGTCAGCGATGTGCATCGGGCACGTCATTCTCGGGCAGGACCGCGAGTGCCTGGAGCAGTCGCGGGACCACGAGCACGTGCACGTCCGGCAGTGCGAGCGGTGGGGCGCGTTCGTCGTGCCCGCGTACTTCCTGTCGAGCTTCCTGGCGTGGCGCCGCGGCGGGCACTTCTACTACGACAACCGGTTCGAGCGCGAGGCGTATGGGTCGGACTCGTAGGACGGGCTTCCGGACTGCCCTTTGGGCCGCGCTCACCTGCCCTTCTCCGCCTCGAAGCCCTCGTTGTCGGCGACCTCCGCGGCCGCGTTCAGGGTGATCTTCGCCTTGCCGCCGCCGACGTACTTGTTGCCCTTGATGACGTTCTTCTCGGACGGGTCGCCGCTCAAGAGTATGCCGCCGCCGGAGACGGTGTTCTTGAGTATGCTCACCCGCCTCACGGGGAACCGCTCCTTGGTGCGGTCGGCGCTCACGAAAATGGCGGCCCCGCTCGCGCTGGCCTGCTTCCCGTCGCCGAGCCGGATCTCGTTGCCCTCGACCAGCAGCCCGTCGATGCCCGCGGTCTTGTACAGCGACAGGTAGGTGTTCCCGCGGTTGTTGGTCAGCACGCTGTCGAGGATGGTGCTGTTGACGTGGTCCTCGTGCATCAGCCCTTCGCCGTCGTTGATCTTGTACTTCTTGTCCAGCGCCCAGTTCCGGTGAACCGTGTACTCGTTACCGTCCACGACCCAGCGCCAGCCGCGCATCTCGATCGCGCGGTTGTCGTTGGTGGAGCTGCCCGCGGTGGCCGCGACGCCGGTGGCCGTCGGGCGCCAGACGTCGGCGGCGATGCGGACGGTGTTGTTGACGCACCGCACCCCGTCGCCGCAGAACCCGATGCCGGTGCGCCCGGTGTTGAACACGAAGTTGTCCGCGATCACGGTGCCGGTGCGGAACCCGTGCGGGTGCGTCCCGGGGGTGCCGTCCGGCCCCGCCCCGCCGGCGCCGCCGATGCCGTAGTGGTTCACGTACAGCCCGGGCCGGTTGTCGTAGTCGAACACCACGCCGTCAATCGCCACCGTGTCCTTGCCCTTCGTGAGCACGTACCCCTTCATCGCGAAGTTGTCCTCTCCCGACTCCGGCAGCCGGTTGTTCGCGACCAGCAGGTTCGCGCCGCTCTTCACGTCGACGGCCGCGTGGTGCCGGGCGGTGAACCGCTGCCACCCCTTCTGCCCGACCTTCAGGTTCGGGACGCTCGGGTCGGCGGCGGCCGCGTTGCGGAACACGCACCCCACCACGAACCGGTTCCTCCCGGCCGCGTACTTCGCGTCGGCGCCGGCGTCCGCGAAGTGGACGTGCGCGCGGTTGAAGCTGATGTGCAGCACCCCGACGTTGGCGGCCTGCGCCGGGTCCGCGAGGTACACCCCTTTGAACGCCTGCTTGATGTCGGCGCCGTCGCCCTCGGAGCTGGGCTCGTACTTCGGGAACTCGAACACGGTGGGCGGGCTGTACTTCTCGTTGTGGGCCGACGCCACCGCGCCCGGGTCGGCGCCGCGCAGCACCGCGCCGTCGGGGAGCAGCACCGGAGCCGCGAACTTGAAGGTGCCGGCGGCGAACTGCACCACGCCGCCGCCCTTCACGGCGGCCAGGGCGAGCGCGTTCTTCAGCTTCTCGTCGTTCGACGCGCCGGGCACCTTCGCGAACTCGATCACGGTGCCCCAGTTCACCTCGGCGGTCCACCGCTGCTTGAACCCGGCGAGCGGGTCCGGGGCCGCGTCCCGCGCGCTCAGGAACCGGCCCGCGCCGGACGCCAGGAGCGCGGTCAGGAGCGCGCGGCGGGAGTGCCCGGTGTG
>JBJSXS010001025.1:0-3185 GCA_046086545.1 Gemmata sp. | reverse complement strand
CCGCCGCGCGAGCCGTTCAACTGCGGATCAGTAGCGGATGATCACGTCCATCGCCGCGGTGAACAGGTCCCGCTTACCCTCGAACGGGCGGCTGGTGTAGTTGTAGTCGTACCGCACCGTCGGGCGGACGATGAGGGCCTGCGTCGGCGAGTACGCGAGCCCGTAGCTGAACTCGTTGTACACACCGCGGAACCCGGTGCGCGCCCCCTTCGTGTCGTCGAACACTTCCGCGCGGAAGTTGCTCGTGAACTGGTCGTTGTGCTTGTAGATCAGGTACTGCGCGGTGCCGTACCACGACGCGAACCCGGTCGTGCCGTCGCTCTGCGGGGCGTTCTCCATGTTCGAGTACGTCGCGTCCGCAACGTAGGTCAGGTTGTCGTTGAACTTGTGGGTGAACACGAAGTTGTACACGTCGTACAGCGGGAACGCCTGGCTCGCCTGGTACTTGTTGTCGGTCAGCACGACGTTGAACGAGGCCGTGCTCTTGCCGTCCTTCGGCGCCCACTTCAACTGGCCCAGGTAGGTGAACCGGTTGGTCGGATCGCCGAAGAAGTTGTCAGTGCCCACCGACACGCCGTTCGACACGGTCCAGGTGTCGTTCAGCCCGGTGGTCACCCACACGCCGCTGTGGGTGAACGGGTTGTACTGGAACAGGTACGAGCGCTGGAGGAACGGCGTCTCGGCACCCTGGAACAGTTCGTACCCGACGTGCGTCGCGAACCGACCGACGCGGACCGTCGAGCCGTTCGGCCCGAGGTTCGGCAGGAACGCGTCGGCGTACACCTGGAACAGGTCGATCGGGTAGTAGTTGGGCAGCGCGCCGTTGGCCCCCGGCGGCTTGAGCTGGTTGTCCCACAGGCCGCGGACGACGGAGAACCGGCCGTCGGTGCCGGGCAGCACCCAGTCCGTACGGAAGCCGAGCTGGAACTCTTGCTTCGTCGGGTCCACTTCCTTGGCGATGCGCAGGTAGTTCTGGTTCATCTGCCAGAAGTCGGCGCGGTCGTTGAAGGTCAGCGGCAGGTTGTTCCGGTTCGCGCTGCTGGCGGTGTAGTTGCCCTGCACCCACCCGCTGATGCTGATCCCGCGCTCGGTCAGGTTCTGCCCGAACTGCGTTGTCTCGAGCAGGCGCATAAGGGCGTACGGCTTCGGCTCGTCCTTCTTCTCCTCTTTCTTTTCGTCGCAGTTCCCGTTCGCGTTACCGTTCATCGGCGGCACCGGGGTCACGGGCTGCATCGGCGCCCCGGACGGCTGCTGCGCCAGAGCGCCCGGTTGCGGAACCGGCGGCACCGGAACAAGGCGCGGGAGGTCGGCCGGCGGCTGCCCGGCCGTCATTGCGGTAAGAAGCACAAGTGCGTTCATGGAATCCTTCCGTTATGTCTGAAGTCGCGCTTTCGGCTCCGCATCTGCGGCCCGCACCGATTCGTCCGTGAACCGGGTAAGGGGAGAATGCGAAACCGGCGTGTGTTCGAATCGACACGGAGGAGAACAAGACCGCGTTGAACTTCTTGGAGTCGCGCGAATCCGCGCACCGACTTGTAGAGTCGTAACGGTTGTATCGAGTGTATCGAGGGCGCTACAGGTTGTTCGACACAACTAAACTCAAGTCCGAGTCAGCAAGAGGGCACCTTTGCTCACAAAATAGGCAAACGATAAAGGCGCCAGATTTTGCATTTCTCACAGACCACATCGCAAATTCATTCGAAATATAGACTTGCATCAATCTTGAAATTTCTATCTCCGCGGCATTGTGACTGCTTTCCCGCACCCTTGTGTACACGCAATCATTGCAGCGCGCAAGTGCTGAAGAACTGGCTGGTTCCCTGCTGGTTGTGCATAACCAAGGTGCGTAATGCAAGTCCCCCGTCTGCTCACCGCTGCCCTGCTCTTCGCAGTGTGCTGCCTGTTGCCCAGCGCCTGGGCACCCGCAACCGGTCGCCTCTCGGCTCAGGACGAAAAGCCGGACACCAAAACCAAGGCTGGCTCAGACGCAACCGAGAAGGCCGTCGTCGATCTCAAAAAGGCGTTCGACGAGACGCAGAAGGAACTCACCGCGACAACCAAGGCGCTTGCCGCACTAAAAACGAGCACGGGCACCGAGGTGAAAGCTGCCGCCGACAAGGTAGACGCCCTCAAGAAGGATGTAGATGCGGCCACAAAGTCCACGACCACAACAAAGGCGGATCTCGCCGCGCTGACCGCCAAGACCAACGCATTGACTGCGGAACTTGCAGCCTTGAAGGCAGCGAGCGGTGATGTGAAGGCAACCACCGACAAGATCGCGGCCTTCGAGAAGAGCGCAGAGGACGTCAAGAAGACAGCAGAGGAGGTGAAGAAGACGGCCGAAAAGGGCGTGTCCGACGCCGGCAGCGCGGCGACGACAGCCAAAGAGCGCGGGGACACGGCCTGGATGCTCACCTCCAGCGCGCTGGTGCTGTTCATGGTGCCCGGGCTTGCGCTGTTCTACGGCGGCATGGTTCGCCGCAAGAACGTGCTGGCCACGATGATGCACAGCATGGCGGCGCTTGCTGTGGTTGGGGTGTTCTGGGTGGCCATCGGGTACTCGCTCGCGTTCGGACCGTCGGTCGTCAAGGTCGACATGTTCGGTGCGAAGGACGGCGGTTTGTTCGGCTGGAGCTGGGATCTGGTCTTCTTGAAGGGCATCGAGCCCGGCAAGAAGCTCGGCGGGTACGACATCCCGGTGTACCTGCATGTCATGTTCCAGGGCATGTTCGCCATCATCACTCCCGCGCTCATCAGCGGCGCAATTGCCGAGCGAATCCGGTTCTGGCCCTTCTGCTTGTTCATGCTGCTGTGGGTGGCCTTGGTGTACTGCCCGCTGGCCCACATGGTGTGGGCGTTCGACTGGTTCGACCCCACGGTGCTGGACGCGAAGCGCGGCGGTTCCGCCATCGGGCTTCTCGGAAAGATGGGCGCGCTCGACTTCGCGGGCGGGACCGTGGTGCACATCGCGGCCGGAATGGCGGGCCTGGCGTGCTGCCTGGTGCTGGGCAAGCGCACCGGCTACCCGCAGCAGATCGCGCACCCGAACAGCATGGTGCTAACGCTCCTCGGGGCCGGGCTGCTGTGGTTCGGGTGGTTCGGGTTCAACGGCGGCAGCGCCACCAACAGTTCCTCCCTGTCCGTGTCCGCGTTCGCCGCGACGCATGCCGCCGCCGCTGCTGCCG
>JBJSXS010001024.1:0-4079 GCA_046086545.1 Gemmata sp. | reverse complement strand
GTCGAGTCCGCGTTCGTGTACCCGGTCCTGTTCCTGCTGATGCTCGGCATCATCTTGCTGGGCCTGGGTGTGTTCCGGTACCAGCAGGTGGCGCACGCGGCCCGCGAGGGCGCGCGGTGGGCGTCGGTGCACGGCGCGCAGTGGGCGAAGGAGACCAACACCCCGGCCGCGACCCCACAGGACGTGTACACGAACGCGATCGCCCCGCAGCTGGCCGGGATGCAGTCCGACGGCATCACGTACGCGGTCGTGTGGGAGGCGGACCCCACCGGCACCCCGTACAAGTCCCCGACCCGGGTGGTTCAGGTGACCGACCCGGTCACCGGGCAAATCAAGGACGCGCCGCGGAGCAACACCGTCACCGTCACCGTGACGTACACGTGGAACACGGGGCTGTTCGGCTGGCTGCCGGTGTCCAGCACGTCCGTCAACACGATCTCTTACTGAGGCCATATGAAGCTTCACACCCTGGCCCGGCCCGGAGCGCCCCGACGGACGGGCACGGTCATCGTCGTCGTTGCGGTCTGCCTGATCGGGATCCTCGCGTTCGTCGCGCTCGCGCTGGACGGCGGGATGCTGCTGGACAAGCGCCGGCAGGCGCAGTGCGCGTCCGACGCGGCGGCGCTGGCCGCGGCCAACGACATGTACGCCAACTGGTGGGCGAACAAGGGCAGCGACCCGAACGGCACGGCGAGGGCGGCGGCCCTGGCGGCGGCCGCCGCCAACGGGTACGCCGACGGCGCGAACGGCTGCACGGTGACCGTCAACACCCCGCCGCAGTCCGGGCCGTTCAAGGGGCAGACGTGCCACACGGAGGTGATCATCAGTCACACCCAGCCGCGGTACTTCAGCCGCATCTGGGGGACCGACGTGGTGCCGTACGGCGCCCGGTCCGTGTCGCGCGGGCGCCGCGGGGGCATCAACAACGCGATCATCTGCCTGGACCCGACCGGCAAGGGCGCGCTGAACGCCGGCGGCAACGGGACGATCACCGTGACCGGCGCGCCGATACAGGTGAACTCGAGCGACCCCTCCGCGATGATCGCCAAAGGCGGCGGGACGATGACCGCGGACCAGTTCCTGGTGGGCGGCAGCCCGGGGTACACCACGCCCGGCGGCGGGTCGTTCTCCGGCACCATCAAGTCGAACTCGGACCCGCTCCCGGACCCGCTCGCGAGCCTGCCGGTTCCGGACTACAACAGCCTGATCGTCCAGCAGCAAAAAAAGCTCCAGGTGTCCGGGAACCGGACCGTCAACCTGCAGCCGGGCATATACCGGGGCGGGATCAGCGCGACCGGCGGCACGATCAACCTGGCCCCGGGCATCTACTACATGGACGGCGGCGGGTTCAACATCAGCGGCCAGGCGAACCTGAACGGCCAGGGGGTGCTGATCTACAACGCGCCGCAATCGACCAGCGACAAGATCGACATCTCGGGGCAGGGCACCATCGTCCTCTCCCCGATGACGAGCGGGCCGTACCAGGGCATCCTCCTGTTCCAGGACCGCTACTCGACGGCCCCCGTGAACGTCAGCGGCAGCGCGGGCACCACCATGAGCATCACCGGCACCTTCTACGCGGCGAGCGCGGTCCTGAACGTGACCGGCAACGGGGATCAGCAGACCATCGGCTCGCAGTACATCAGCTACGATCTGGTCATCGGCGGCAACGGCACCTTCTTCTGCTCGTGGACCCCGGACCTCACGCCCGGCACGCGCGAGATCCTGCTCGTCGAGTGAGCCGCTCGTTCGGACAGAGCTGAAATACGAGCCGGGCCGGGAGTTCGCTCTCGGCCCGCCTCGTTGTTATGGCGGGTCTGTTCTTCCTCTCCTGCTGAGGCGCGCGGAGCACCGCCGGCCGGCTGCGCCCGAGCCGCGTGCCCGGGGCTTGCCGCGAGCCGGACGCTCGGCCAACGGCACATCGGGCTGCAGGGAACCAGCGTGCCGAACGCCCCGCGGGAACAAGCCAGTGCCACCATCGGGAGCGGCCGAATCCCGGCACGCCGTCGTTATCCGGTACCGGATTTAAGGGGCCGCACACGTCCCGGCCTATCGGATCGCCTCCGCTCCGGCCGGGAGCCTTACACCGGCAGCGGTCGCTCCACGAAGCTGTTCTGGCCGCGCGCCAGTTGTCCGTCGCTGCCGCCGCTCCACGCGGGTACATAATCACCCGGCGGTGAGGGCGGGGGGCTGGTAACATTGACACTGTGGCCGACTGTGCCGCTCGGGCTTCCTCGCTGACAACGGGAGTAAAAATGAGGCGGTTGCTTTTGGGCTTCGTGTCAGTTCTGCTCGTCGCGCCCGCCGGGGCGCAGGACCTGCGGCGTGACGGCAAGGTCGCGGGCCGGGTAGAGGCGGACGGGGACGTGAGGATCGGCGGGAAGGTGGTCGGCCGGTTCGAGAAAGACGGGGACGTGCGGGCGGACGGCAAGGTCGTGGCCCGCATCGAGAAGGATGGCGACATCCGGGTCGGCGGCAAGGTCGCGGGCCGGGTGGAGGCGGACGGGGACGTGCGGGTCGGCGGGAAGGTTGTCGGGCGGGTCGAGAAGAACGGCGACGTGCGGAAGGACGGGAAAGTGATCGGCTCGGCAAAGGGCGTGTCGAAGGAGCGGGCTGCCGTGCTGTTCTTTTTCAACGTGTTCGACCTGCCGTGAGGTGCGGGTCGTGTCATTTTCTCGTGAGTCGGTGAGTGCAGGGGCGAGCGATGGGCGGCAGTTCGAATCGCGGTCTCGTCCTGACCCTTGTGTCAGGGGCGGAGTGGCAACCACCCGCTCCTCGTACCTGACGGAAGTTGCACGCGGTCCTCAGGAGCCAGGCGGCGCGACTGGCCCGCGAGGTGGCGACGCCGGTTGCCGCGCACGACGAACTCACGACGCCCGTGCTTGCTCAACGCCGAGATGGGCGCGGGCCGCGGAAGGCCGGCCGCCGATAACCGCACGCCCGGCGCGGCGCCGAGGCCAGTGGGCGGCTCCCCGGAGCCGCGGCAACGGACATGCGCAGACGGCGGTCAGCGGTGATCGGGGTGCTTCCGCCCTGACCACTCGCGACGGCGCGTTGCGAGAGGATGTGTCGGGCGCGGTTTTCGGGTACACTCACGGCGGCGCTCGGGCGGCGAGGTGCAGCTGAAAGCCGCCGTGCGCCCGGGCCGCGTGTATTCTCGCGTGAAGGTGACCGATGAACACGCTCGAGGGGCTGCTGGCCGGCATCGTTGCCGAGCCGCTGGAAGAGACGCGGTGGCTGGTTCTGGCGGACTACCTGGACGAGTACGGCGACCCGCACTGCGGGGAGTTGCTGCGGCTGCACCGGCAGCTGCTGGCGACGTGCCTCGAGCCCGGTGGGCGGCGGAAGCGTGCGGCGTGGCAAAAGCGTATAGTGGAGTTACTCTGCGCGGGCGTGTCGCCGTGCGTGCCGCGGCAAACGGTGATGCTGCCGGGCGGCGTGGAGCTGGCCCTCGCGTTCGTGCCCCCGGGCGCGTTCTTGATGGGCAGCGACCACCCCGACGCGGATGCGGACGAGAAGGTCAAACACGTAACGCTCACCCAGGGGTTTTTCCTGGGCATCCACCAGGTGACGCAGGCGCAGTGGAAGGCGGTGATGGGCACCGAGCCGAGCCGCTTCAAGGGTCCGGACCGGCCGGTGGAACGGGTGTCGTGGGACGACTGCCAGGAGTTTCTCGAGGAGCTGAACGAGGTGGAGAAGGGGCAGGGTTACGTGTACCGGTTGCCGACGGAAGCGGAGTGGGAGTACGCGTGCCGGGCCGGGACCACGACCGAGTATTGGAGCGGGGACGACGAGGCGGCCCTGAAGCGTGTCGGCTGGTACGGGGAAAACAGCGGCAACGAGACGCATCCGGTGGGTCGGTTGGCTGCCAACCCGTGGGGCCTGTACGACGTACACGGGAACGTGTGGGAGTGGACCGATTCCCTGTACGAAGAGGGGGCCTCGTTCCGGGTGAACCGGGGCGGTAGCTGGTTCTACACCGGCGAGTACTGCCAGGCGGCGAACCGCGACACGGCCCCGCCGTCGGACCGGAGCGGCGACCTCGGCTTGCGTCTTGCCCGAGTTCCGTCGGCCCCGGG
>JBJSXS010001023.1:0-2867 GCA_046086545.1 Gemmata sp. | reverse complement strand
GCCCGACTTCCGATTACCAGTACCTCACCATCCGCGGCGTCGGCTTCAACGGCGGCCTTGAGCCCGCGGTCGGCGTATTTATCGACGGCATGTATCAGCCGCAGATTGGTTTCGACACCAGCTTCATCGACGCCGAACGCGTCGAGGTGCTGCGCGGTCCGCAGGGCACGCTGTTCGGCCGCAACACCCAGGGCGGAGCCGTCAACATCGTCACCCGCAAGCCAGGCAACGAGTTCGAGGGCCGAGTGGAACTCGAGGGCGGCCGCTTCGGCACGTATCGCGGACTGGTCAGCCTGTCGGGACCGCTGGCCGACAGCCTGTCGGCGGGGCTCACTCTTCAGTACGGATCCACCGATGGTTATGCCCGCAACATCACGCTCAACCGTGACTACTTCTCCAAGCAACTGGTCGCCCGCGGCACGGTCGTCTGGTCGCCGAGCGAGCGCCTCAAGGCCACGCTGACCCTCGATGCCAGCCGCCGCGACATGAAAGAACTCGGTCTCGGAGTACCGCTGAGCTGCAACTGCTACAACGCCGTTGCCGACCAGATCGGACCGAACGACTACAAAGACGGCAACGGCATCCAGCTGAATATGGACTGGCAACTTGGCGAGTCGGTCACGCTCACCTCGATCACCGGTCGTCGCGACGTCAAGTCGCAGATGCAGTGGGACTGGGATGGCAGGGTTACCAACCTGACACCTGTCCCGCTCAATGCCGTAACGCAGACGAACGCGCCGCCGATCGTGCCGATTCAGGTCGCGACCCAGCCCGTCTCGGCCGCCGGTGTCTTCCAGCTCCAGGATCTCGAGCAGGAGTTCACCAGTCAGGAGCTGCGGCTCTCCGGCGTGGGTGAGCAGTTCGACTGGCTGGTCGGTGCGTACTGGTTCCAGCAGGACATGCTGCAACCGCGCAAGGTGGATATCGGGCTCGCTGGCGCCGGACTCGTGCCGCCGCTCTACATCCGTGAGCGCTTCACGGAGAAGCGTGACGGCTGGGCTGCGTTCGGTCAGGTCAGCTTCCGCCCGGCCGACAAGTGGGAGATCACGCTCGGCACCCGCTACTCCGACGAAACGGCGGATACCGACGGCCAGCGGGTGATCAACATCGCCAACGTGGCGATCCGCGCCTTCCTCAAGACCAACAACTTCAACGCCGACAACGTCTCCAGCATGGCCTCGGTGTCGTACGCCGTTACGCCGGACGTCAACGTCTATGCCACCTGGGCGCAGGGATGGAAGGCGGGCGGCATCAACCGCTATCCGAGCCGCGCAGGACAGGACTTGCCCTATGCCGACGAGAAGTCCACCAACTACGACCTCGGGCTCAAGGCCACTTGGCTCGATGGGCGCGTGACCACCAATCTCGCGCTGTTCCACATCGATATCGAGGAGCAGCAGACCCTCAACGTGGTTCCCGATCCGAACGGCCTCACGCCCATCACCGTGGTCGCCAATGCCGGCAAGAGCACGAGCCGCGGCGTCGAGCTCGAGATTTCTGCGCGACCCAGCGACAACCTGCGGCTCGGCCTGAGCTACGGGCTCACCGACACCCGCTTCGATCGCTTCATCCAGTTCGGCGTCGATCGCGCGGGCGATCCGTTCTGGTCCATCCCGAAGAACACCGCCTCGGCAACCCTCGATTGGTCGCTGCCGCTCGCCTCGGGCCGCTCGATCGACCTCGGATTGTCGTGGCAGTACGTCGACGACTACACCATTCCCGACGGGTCGTCGCTCTCGCCATCGCCGGATTTCGAGAACGTCAACGAGAGCTACAGCCGGGTGAACCTGCGCGCGGGCATGGAGTTTGAGAGCGGTTGGGAGGTGTCGGCTTACGTGCGCAACGTGTTCGACAGTTTCGACTACACGCTCATCGGTCGCGATTTCGTCGCGCCGGTGCCCTTCACCAAAAACACGCTCTACGTGGTGCCGCTCGAGCCCCGCAACGTCGGGCTGCAGGTCCGCAAGCGCTTCTAGCGGATCAGGACCGCTAGATCCGCGTCCCCCGCGTCCGCCGGGCCACGAACAGGAAGATCGTGCCGGCGGTCGCGAGGAGGACGGCAATCGAGGAGAACAGCACGCCGAGGCCGTCCGCCGTCGACAGGTCGAACAGGCTGCCGGTCAACCCCGCCGCGAGGCCACCGAGGCCGAGCGACAGGAACCACAACCCGGTCGCGAACGAGACGCGAGAGGCCGGCGCGTAGCGGGTCGCCGCGCCGAGCCCGATGGGCGAGAGCAGGATCTCGCCGATCGCCAGCAGCACATAGGTGCCGACCAGCCACCACGGCGCCGCCCCCCCGGTTGGCGCGCCCAGCGCGCCGACGGCGGCCACGGCGATGGCTCCGCTGGCGACCAGCAGACCGGCGGCGAACTTCGCGACGGCGTCCGGCTCAGCGCCGCGACGCGCGAGCCGAAGCCAGGCGATGGCAAACAGTGGGGCAAGCAGAACCACTCCCGCGGGATAGACCGACTGGAACCACGCCGCGGGAATCTCGGCGCCGAACGCGGTCCGATCAATGAAGCGGGACGCAAACAGCGTGAGCGACGCTGCTGCCTGCTCGCCCGCACACCAGAAAGCCACCGCGCCGCAGAACAGACCGGCGAGCAGACGCACGTTGCGCCGCTCCGTGACGTCGGCCCCGCAACGGTACAGATAGAAAAACCCGCTGACCGTGGCCGCACTGACGACCACGAGAAACCCCTTCACCAGTACCACCGGCGACACGTTGGCCAGCAGCAGCGCTGCGCCCGCCACGCCGAGTACGGTGAGCAGCAGCACCCGGGGCGGCAACCGCCGCGCGGCGTCGCCCGGGTCGCGCAACTGTGGCGCGATGCGCGAAAAGATCGCGAGCCCGAGCGCCATGCCGG
>JBJSXS010001022.1:0-5674 GCA_046086545.1 Gemmata sp. | reverse complement strand
AGGAGCGCTTCGGCCTCCTCCCTTTGGTTGTACGGGAACTTATCGACCACCTTGCTGCCGTTGTCGAAGACGACCCAGACGGCCCGGGTGCGGACCTCCTTCGCGGTCCGGCGCTTGCCCGGGGCCTTCTTCGGCTTCTTGGGCGGGGCCTTCTTGGGCTTTTTTTTCTTCGGCTTGGCGTCCTCGTCGTCACCCTCGTCGTCACTGGCGTCGGGGTCGATTTCGGCGTCCAGGTCGATATCGACTTCGGGGTCGCCCTCTGCGTCGCCTTCCGCCTCGGCGTCCGCGTCGCCCTCCTCATCGTCCTCGTCTTCTTCGTCCTCGACTTCGCCCTCGACCTCGGCGTCGTCGTCCCGCTTGCGGGCTTCGACCGCTTCCGCTTCGCGCCGGAGGTCCATCCGGCTGCGACGTCCTTTGGCCATTGTGCTATCTCCCGGCGTGGTAGAATCACAGCACTTAAGCTAACCCGCGGCCCTTCACCCGACAAGGGCGAGGTCAGATCCACTTCTTCCAGCGGAAGAACACGAGCGACCCGATTCCGGTGGCGGCCATGAGCCCCAGCGCCACCGGGTACCCGTACTCCCACTCCAACTCCGGCATGTGCTTGAAGTTCATCCCGTAGATGCCCGAGATCAGTGCCATCGGCAGGATGATAGTGGAGATCATGGTCAGCACCTTCATGATCTGGTTTAGCCGGTTGGAGACGGCCGCCAGGTGTGTCTCGCCCAGGTCGCTCACCATTTCGCGGGCCGCCTCGATCAGTTCGGTGTACCGGACGAGGTGGTCGTACACGTTGCGGTAGTACGCGATCTCGCGCGCCTCCACGAGCGCGAACTCGCCGCGGATCAGGCGCGACAGCACCTCGCGCTCGATGATGAGGGTCTTCCGCATCCCGGTGACCACCCGCTTGAGACGCAGGATGCTGGAGACGAGCCTGGACGTGGGGAACGTGAAGATGCGCGATTCGAGGCGGTCCAGCTTGCCCGCGACCCACTCGACCACCGGCGCGTACTCGTCCACCATCGCGTCCAGCACGATGTGAAACACGTAGTCCGGGCCGCGCCGGGCAGAGTCCCCGTGCCGGGCCAGGTGCTGGTGCGCGCTGGCCAGGCACGCGAGCGGTTCCGTCGCGTGCGTCACCAGCACGGTGCGGGTCAGCACCGCGCTGAGCTGCGGCCGGTGCCGCCGGAGCATGCGCGACGCGGACGGCACACTTGGCGCGTCGGCGGCGCGCGGGCGGTTCGCGGTCGCCAGCTCCGTGAGACCGGGCGGGAGCGGGTTCACAATCACGAAGAGGTAGTCCGGGAACTCCTCGACCTTAGGGAAGTGCGCCCCCTGGTCCTGTTCGCGTCGGACCCGGGTCACGTCCTCCAGCGTGAGCGGGTGTACCGACAGGAACTTCTGAAGCACCGCGGCCTCTTCCTCGGGCGTCGGGGCGCTCATGTCCACCCACACGAACGCGTCCAGAGGCACCGCCGCGGCCGATTCGGGCAGGCCCTCGATGCCCGTGCGATCGCAACAGGTGCCGTTCCAGCGGTGAATGGTGATCATGCGCGACTCGCCCCGGCTCGAACGATGAATTCCGCACGCTCTACTCGCGTCTAGATACTGACGTGCCGGTTAGGCGGCGCGGGTGTGAGAATCAGGATTCGGGTTGGCAGTCGCCACCTGGCGGCGGGTACAATGCAGTGAGTTCATCCCGCCTTGTGCCCCTCCCGTTCCATGCCGCCCGCCCCCCCAACAGCCCCGCCGCAGGTCCCGACGGACGACGCGCTTTTGACGCGGTTCGCATCCGGCGATCGCGCGGCCCTCGAGGAACTGTTCCGCCGCTACCGCGGCGTGGCGTACCGGGTCGCGTACCGGCTGCTCGGGCGCGAAGCCGACGCGCTGGACGCGGTGCAGGACGGGTTCGTGAACGCGCTGGCGCACCTGGACCGGTTCGGCGGGCGCAGCTCGTTCAAAACGTGGCTGCTGCGCGTGGTGTGCAACGCGGCGCTCGACGTGGGCCGGCACCGCAAGCGCGGCGAGCGCGTGCCTCAGGCCCCGGCCAACGACTCGCCGGAGCGGTTCGGGCCTGACGACGGCGCGCCCCCCGACACCGGACTGGTCCGGGCCGACCTGCGCCGGGCGATCGACGCCGCTCTCTCCCGGTTGCCCGCCGCACAACGACAGACCTTTGTCTTGCAAGTCGAAGGCGACCTGACTTATCGTGAGGTGGCCGACGCGCTTGGGATTTCCATCGGCACCGTTATGAGCCGCCTGTTCTACGCCCGTCAGCGGCTCAAGGAACTGCTCGCCGAGCACCAAACGGTATGACCGGCGACCCTATAAACTCCGAGAGCGACCCCCGCCGGGACTACGCCGCCGGCGACCCGTACGCGGTGCGCGCCGCCCGGCCCCCGGAGCCGACCCCCGCGGAGTGGGACGCGGTTCTGCACCAAGTTCGCGCCAGGCTGCTCTCGGCCCGCCCCGCGGCCGCACGCGAACGCGGGCGCGCGGTACGCGTGGTCGGAGGACTGGCCCTCGCTCTGGCCGTAGCCTCGGTTGCTCTGGGTCTTTGGCTCGAACTTCGGCCCGTGCAGGTCGTTCGATCCGATGTGGCGCGCCTCGCGGTGCCCGTCGGTGCCGCCGAAGGCGACCCGCTTGTGTGGTTCGCAGTGCTGCCTATGGCGGCTGAGGAGGAAGTGGAACTGCGGCGCGTGCCCGGTGCCGGGTGGCTTCCGATTGGTGCCGACCCGGTGCCGGGCGTGATCGCCCTCGCGACCGAGGACGAGGTCGAACTCGATGACCCCGATCCCGCGTGGTCCAAGGTGACGCCGTCGCCCGGGGACGCGCCGATGGTCTACGCCGCCAAGCCCAGGTGAGTGATGCCCTTAGCTGTTCTGACTGCGTACCTGTTCGTCGCGTGTCCGGCTCCTGCCGCGTCGAACGTGCGGGTAACGGTCGTCGTTGTGCTCGCGTCCGCCGACACCTCTGCGATCGACCCGCGCCTCAAGGAACTGGCGAAGGAGGTTCAGAAGCGCGACCCGAAGCTGACCGGCTTCAAGTTGGTGGCGACCGAGTGCAAATCGGTACCGGTCGGCGGGGCCGAAACGGTGCCGCTCACGGACAAGCAGACCCTCAAACTGGTGGTGGACAAGGCGAAAGACGAGAACGGGCGGATCAGCCTGACACTGAACCCTCCCGGGATGGACGCGTTCACTTACGCGTGCGCGTGCGACAAGTTCTTCCCGGTGGTGACCCCGCACCGCACCGCTGCGGGTGAACAACTCATCATCGCGGTGATGGCCAAGCCCTGCACCGCCAAGAAGTAAATGGCTTACGGGCCGAAGGCATGAGCGACCGAGAACGTCGGCGAAGGAGCTAGAGGCACGGCAGCCGTGGGGCGCACCTGCTTCTGCAAGCGGCGGCCGTCGCTGACGCGTCCGGCTCGTCGAAGTCACTTCTGAGGTATCGTTCCGCCGGGCAAAGTCCCGCCCGGCGGGGCCGGGCCGCCGAACGGCGCGGCCAAGGGGTCGCCCGGAGGGAGATCCTCCGGGTCGTTCGGGTTCTTCGCTTTCGACGAAATGGGCTTAGGGATGAGCGGCGGGTTCTTGGGCGGGGGCGGGTTCTTGGCCCCTGGGGTGATGGAGCCGCCGAACCCCTCCTTCACGCGGTAGGTGCCGGCGGTCCGATCGTAGACGATCTCCTTGCCGACCTGCTCGGTGCCCTGCCCGAACCTCGTCATAATGCGCGCCGGGACCGCGTCGTTGCCGCTCAGCGTGACCGCCTTGCCCTCGCTCTTGATCGTGTGCGCGGAGCCGTCGTAGTCGTCGGTCCGCAGGTACGCGTTGCCGGTCGCCTGCATCCTCTGCTCGGCGGGCGCGTCGGTCCTCCTGTGGCTCCACACCACCAGTTCCTTCTCGCACCGCATGTACACCGCGCGGGGCGGGGGTGCGTTGCGGTCGAGCTTTGCGGTGGGCGAGTCGGCCGGCGCGCTGATGACCGTAACGTCCTCGCTGAAGGTGGCCTGCTGGAACACCTTCCCTTTGTCGATCCCGGTCATCCGGCCGCGGAACTCGATTACGGTGAGCTTCATCTCCTGCTCGCCCTTGGGGCTGATGGGGCCCTTGCCGTCCTTCGCCGGCGCGGGGCGGGCGCCACCGGCGGCCGGGCCGCTCGGGTTCTCTTGCCCCTCCTGCCAGATGGTCAGGACGCCCGGCCCGTCGGCCACGACCCGCTGGTGCTTCTCCCCGCCGGCCGGGTCCTGGGCCTGGGCCTCCATCTTCAGTTCCTGGGCGCGGAGCTGTTGCGCCTTCATCAGCTTGCCCGCGGTGTCGTACTCCACCTGGTTGAACAGAACGGCCAACTCGCCTCGGGTTTCAGCGGTATCGGCCGGGGCGGGGTAGCAAAACACCTTGTCGAGTTTAGCGCTTTCGGTGGTCCTCGCGCCCGGGGTCGCCTTCCGCTGCGCCTGGTTGAAGTACATCGGGCGGTCGAACACGACCCTCATGGTGTGGCACAGCACCCACGACTCGCCCTGCCGGGCGGACACCTTGCCGGCGAACGCCGCGGACTTCTCCGCGCCGTTGAAGCTCATCGCGTCGCGCCAGTGGATGACCACCGTCTCCGGCTCCTTGAGCTCGCTGCCGGCCAGGTCGCTGCGGGTTGGCATGGTGAGCACGCCGCGGCCCTCGACGGCGGCGGAGTTGTGTACCTGGTCGAGCACCACCTTCGGGCCGAGCAGCGACATCTCCTCTTGATGCACCTCGCCGAGCTTGTCCGCGGTGCCGTAGACCGTCAACTTGTTGCCGTCCGGCGAGCCGTCGATGAGCAGCAGACGCCCGAGCACGTCCACACCGCGCGATTTGCCGGAATCGACCGGGTCCTGGTGCACCGAAACGTGATCCTCACAGCGGGCACGGTCGAGTTGGTACCTGGTCCCGGCTTCGCCCGGTGCGTCCCCGGGCTTAGGCGCGGGCCGCGCGGCGCCGGGCCCGGCCGGGACGCGCGTGACCCACGTCTCGATGGTCCGCGCGCTGATCCGGTACGGCGGCTTCGGCTTCTCCGGCTGTCTCGCCACCGGCCCCGGGGGCTTCGGCGGCATGGGCGCCGCCGGGGCGCCGGACGGCAGTGGCCCCACCGGCACCGGACCCGCCAGTGCGGCCGGCGCCGGCGACGACACCGGCGGTGCGGGCACAGCGGCCGGGCCCGAGGGGGCCGGCGCGGGGTCGGAGATGTGGACCGTCAACAGGTCCGCGTCCTTGATATCGTACTCCGTCGAGTGGGTCTCCACCTTGCCTATGGCCTGGACGCGCGAGGGGCGCGCGCCGGCCGCCGCGGTCGGGGCGGGGGCGCCGTTCGCGGCCGGGCGTGTTTCGAGCCACAGCTTGATCACGTGCCCCTTGAGCCAGTAGTCGGCCTTCGTGTCCTCGAACCGGGCGCCGTCGGTGAACACGAACAGGTCGTGCTCGAGGCCGCTGATCAACTCCTTGGACTGCACCAGCGACGTTTGCCACGTCGCGCTGACGGTCGAGCCGTTGGCGGCGGGGTCGTAGAGTTCGACCTTTCCGCCGCCGCGCACGGTGATGACCTGCGGGCGCCGCGGCCCCGGCTCGCCCGCCCTCTTGGGCGCGGTCGGCAGGTCGCCGAGTTTGGTCAGCACCGGCTCCGGCCCCGGCTCGGCGGTGAGCGT
>JBJSXS010001021.1:0-6297 GCA_046086545.1 Gemmata sp. | reverse complement strand
GGGCCATTTCGACCGCCTTGGTGGTGATGTAGTACCGGGCCAGCGTGTTCGGGCGCTCCCACGACGGGACCGCGCGGGGCGTGTGGAAGTAGCGGATGAACTCGTCCATAACGGCCGCGAAGTGGTCCTCGTGTGTCGCGTGCCAGCTTTCGGGAATCAGCACCCGGGCCTCGGCGCCGCAGTCCTCCACCGACAGGCCGGCAAAGTCCCGCTGGAGGCTCTCGCACCGGCCCCGCAGGCGGGTCAGCACGGCCGCGTGTTCGGCGGGGTTCGTCGCGGCGACGAACAGCTCCGGCTGTGCGCCCGGCGTCTGGCGCACCGACACCGTCGCCCGGGTGCCGCGCGCGACGCTGTGGTGCGTGTCGCTGTGCCCCTCCGAATCATACTCCCATGAGGTTTCGAGCTTCACGTGAACACCACGCAGGGCGTACGTCGCGGTGTTGTGGCCCGCGTAGTACAGTTGCCCGCCGGCCGTGTACCGGGCCAGTTCGGCGGGGATCGCGCGCGTCAGCGTGACCGCGCTGTACTGCTCTGGAGTCAGGAGCAGCGGTGCCCGTTCGGCAGCCAGCATCTGCACCTGGGTGGCGTAATCGACGGCCTGGTCCGGCGCGACCAGCCACAGCGACAGGTCCGCAAGGTGCGTGCCCACGTCGGCCATCGCCTCGCCCGAGAGGTCCCGGTCGAACCACCACCACGGGCGCACCAGCGGCTGCCCGTTGACCACTTTCTTGAGGTAGTGGACGCTCTTCAGCCACAGCGCGGGGTGCGCGGCCGAACCGGCCTGCCAGGCGCCGAACAGGTCCGCGTCGCGGGTGAACTCGCGCTGGAGCCAGTTGGTGACCTCGAACCGCTCGGTCAGCACGTCCCACACCAGCACGTCGCGCAGATCGGCTTCTTTGAAGAGGGCTTCGAGTTTGGGGAAGTCGGCGTGGTCGATGATCCACGGCTTGTCGGCCACTACGCTCAGGCAATTCGAAACCGCTAGGTGCATCAGGTCGATCTTGGGCCGGTTGCGGCCGCTCAGGATCACCGTGTTGCCCGGCTGCTCGCGGGCGAACCGGTCGAGGTAGTCGGGGCCGGCCCGGAGGTCCACCTCCCAGCTCGTCGGGCGCTCGCGGCGGTTGTTGAACGAAGCGATCCGCGACAGGTGGTTGAGGGTGTCGTTGTCGAGCGGCGCGTAAACGTAAGTGCGCGGGTGGACCCCGTGCAGTGCGCGTTTCTGGACGAGCGCTGCGTGGAAGTGTCCCGGGGCGAGTGTCATCAGGCGCATCAAACGCACATCCGACCTCCGCAAGCTAACACCGGTGTGTTCAGGCTGCGAGCAAGTTGCGTTCCAATCGTCTTAGCCGTAATTATAACCCTCTGACCTCAAAGAACTACCGCTGGAGGTGTGAAATGGCTGTCCGCTTCATAATGGTTGGCGGGTTCTTGGGCGCCGGAAAAACCACTACACTCGCGCGCCTGGTCCGGTTCTACCAGGCGCAGGGGAAGCGCGTGGGCGTCGTGACCAACGACCAGGCGCACGACCTCGTGGACACCAACACTTTCCGCGGTCAGGGCATTGCGGTGGAGGAGGTGCCGGGCGCGTGCTTCTGCTGCCGCTTCGACGACCTCGTGGGCAAGGTCGGGGCGCTCGAAGCTGGCGAGCGCCCCGACGTGATCCTTGCCGAACCGGTGGGCAGCTGCACCGACCTCGTCGCTACCGTCGTCCAACCCCTCAAGGACCTGTACGCGGGGCGGTTCGAGGTGGCGCCCTATGCGGTGCTGTTCAAGCCCGCACACGGGCTTCGCATCCTAAAAAACCAGCAAGCGGGCGGGTTCAGTCCGAAGGCCGCTTACATTTTCAAGAAACAGCTCGAAGAGGCCGACGCCATCGTCATTAACCGCGTCGATGAGTTGGAGCCGGCGCGAGTGGACGAACTGTCGCGGCTCGTGAGCGAGCAGTTTCCCGGCACGCCGGTGTTGCGGGTCAGCGCGACCACCGGGGCCGGGTTCGACGCGCTCACCGAGCTGCTGTCCCAAACGGGCGCGTTCGGGCGCAAGATCCTCGACATCGACTACGACACCTACGCCGAGGGCGAGGCCGAACTCGGGTGGCTGAACGCGACCGCGCGGCTCACCGCACCCGCGCCCTTCGACCTGGACGCACTGCTCACCGCCATCTTGGGCGATCTCGCCGCGGTCTGCCGTGCGTTGGGCGGTGAGGTGGCGCACCTGAAGCTCATCGGGATGGACGACGCGAGCGCGTTCGCGGTGGGCAACGTCGTCAGCAGCGACACCGCGCCACAGCTGTCACTGCCGAGCGGCCTGAAGCCCCGCGAGGCGGATCTGATAGTGAACGCCCGCGTGGCCATTGACCCCGCGGCGCTCGAAGCGGAGGTGAAGAGAGTGGTGCAGGCGCGGTGTGCGGAAGTCGACGCGAGAGCCGAGTTTCGCACCAGCCAGAGCCTCCGCCCCGGGCGCCCGGTGCCCACGCACCGCTACACAGTGGCAAAGTAGGAGGGCGAGGCGGTCACTCGCTCGGAAGCGGGTTGCGGGCGAAGACCCACTCCTCGATGGGTTTACCGCCGATCAGGTGCTCCTGCACGAACCGCGGGATGCGGTCGGCTGTCATGTGCCCGTACCACGTCCCCTCGGGGTACACCACCATCACCGGCCCGCCGGTACACAGTCGCAGGCACCCCACTTTGGTGCGGTAGCAGGCGTTCGGGCCGGTCGCGAGCGACAGGTCCCGTGCCTTCAATTCGTCCTTCAGTGCTTCCCACGCGGCCTGCGCTTCGCTCTTGCCGACTTCGGCGCAGCACGCGTCCCCCACGCACAGGAACACGTGCCGGTGGAACTGACCGATCAGCAACTTGTCGGCGATCGATACGAGTTTGTCTGGTGGTTCCGCCATCGTGCGCTCCTCGCGGCTTTTCTTGCGTTTCGAGTCAATCGTTTCGATCGCGGGCCTCGCGCGTAGGCCACCCGGCCCGCACGCGGCGCAGCACCTCCGCGAACACCAGCACGCTCGCGGTGCCGCCGGCGACAACGAGCCAGTCGGTTAAGGCGAGCGGTTCGACGTGGAAGACAGCACCCCCGAGCGAGACGATCAACACCTGCCCGACCACCGTGAGCGACGCGATGAGTAGGAACTGAGGGTTCTCGAACAGCCGGTGCAGCCCCGACTCCTCGGGGGACAGAGACCGGCAATTGATCTGGTTCCAGACCTGGAAGAACACGTACACCGTGAAGAACAGCGTCGCCTGGCGCATCGTCAGCGGCGCGAACTCGCCGGACGGCGGACTTTCCCCGGCGAACCAGCCGGCGCGCTGCATGCCGAGCAACAGGGCGATCATCGTGACCACGAAGAACGCACCGGTGATGAAGATGTTGCCGAGCATCGCCGGCGTCAGGATGTTCTCGCCGCGCCTCTTCGGCGGTCGCAGCATAAGGTTCGCGCGCGGCGGCTCGCTGCACAGCGCGATGGCCGCGAACGTGTCCATGATGACGTTGATCCAGAGCAGTTGCAGGACCGTGAACGGGGGCTTGAGTCCCAGGAACGGCCCGAGGAACGCGATCAGCAGTGCCGACACGTTGATGGTCAGCTGGAACTGGATGAACCGCTGGATGTTCTCGTACAGCGCGCGGCCCCAGTGGACCCCGCGGACAATGGTGCTGAACGCGTCGTCCAGCAGCACGATCTTGGACGCCTCCTTCGCGACCTCGGTGCCGGAGACGCCCATCGCGAGGCCCACGTCCGCCCGCTTCAGTGCGGGTGCGTCGTTGGTTCCGTCCCCGGTCATCGCGACAACGTGGTTTTGAGCTTGGAGCAGGTCCACGAGGCGGAACTTGTCCCCCGGCAGCGCCCGGGCCAGGACGCGGAGTCGCGGGAGCAACGGTGTCAGTTCCGCGTCGCTCAACTTCGCGAACTCGGCGTGCGTCAGCGCGAGCGCGTCGGGCCCGTCCAGGAGTCCGATCTCGCGGCCGATGGCGCACGCCGTCTCGACGGTGTCGCCGGTGATCATCTTCACGTCGATGCCGGCGGCGCGGCACTCGCGCACGGCCCCCGTTACGTCCCCTCGGAGGGGATCGCGGATCCCCACCCAGCCGTCGAACACCAGCCCGGTTTCGATCTCGTCCCTTCGGGCCCCGATGCCCTCCTCGTCTTGCGGGTAGTCTGCGGGCATCTCGCGGTGCGCGAACCCAAGGGTGCGCATCGCGTCGGCCGCGGCCGACGTGATGCGCGCCTGAATCTCCGCTCGCGCCTCGGCTGTGAGCGGGCGCGTCACCCCGTCTGCGTCGAGGTAAGCCGCACAATCCGCGAGCAGCACCTCCGGCGCGCCCTTGACAAGCGCCACCGCGCGCCCGGCGTCGCCGACCACGCTCGTCATCCGCTTGCGCTCGGACGAGAAGTGCGTCTGGTGCAGTACGGGGTACTGCGCGCGCAAGTTCAGGTAGCTGATCCCATCGCCCTTCCGGAACCACGCTTCGGCTTCGAGCCAGTGCAGCAGCGCCCCTTCCGTGCTGTTCCCGACCGTCACCCGCTTGCCGTGCTTCTGCTCGAGACTCGCGGTCGAGTTCGCGGCGGCGTTGGCGATGAGCCAGTGCAGCGCCGAGTTGCGCGCGTGCCGGGCGCCCACCCCCGACGAGGCGAGCAGCGCCCGGTGTTCGAGCGAGCCCTCGAAGACGAACGGGCCGATGCCGACCCGCGAGACGGCCATGCGGTTTTGGGACAGCGTCCCGGTCTTGTCCGAGCAGATGACGGTGGCCGAGCCGATGGTCTCGCACGCGACCAGTTGCCGCACCAGCGAGTTCGACTTGCTCATCTTGCGCCACGCGATGGCGAGCGAGACGGTTACGCTCATGGGCAGCCCCTCGGGCACCGCGACGACTACCACGATCACCATGTACACGAAGTACGAGAGCAGCGCGCGGACGCTGGCGAGCGCGACCGCCCCCGCGTCCTCGCCCGCGCCCGGGAGCCGCACCTCGCCCGTGACCAGCCCGCGAGCGAGCAGCGCCACGAAAATGGCGGCGGCCGCCGCGTAGCCGATCTTGCTGATGCGGCCGGCCAGCACTTCAAGCTTCTCTTGCAGCGGCGTGGACGCCTTCGAGACGGTCAGTTTCTGCTGCACGCGCTCGGTCCGGGCGTCGGTGACCGCCTCGCCTGTCAGGTGCCGGGCGATCTGGCCGAGCATGGTGTCGTCGCCCACGTTGGTGACGACCATCTGGCCGGCCCCGTCGCGCACCTGGGTGGCGCGGTACACGCAGCCGGGTTGGTCCGGAGCTCCCACCTCGTCGCCGGCGCCGGCGGCCTTGCGGTTCGGCTCGCTCTCGCCGGTCAGCAGCGACTGATCGACGTGGAGGTCGTTGGCCCGCACCACCCGGCCGTCGGCCGGCACCTCGTCCCCCATTTCGAGCAGCACCAGGTCGCCCACGACAGCGTCCTCCAGCGCGATGGTGTGGACCGCGCCGTCCCGCTGCACCTTGACCTGGATCGCGTCGCGGGTCGCGTTCAGTTTTTCGAACTCGCGGTCGCTGCGGAACTCGCTGAAGAACGCGACCCCGGTGGCGAGGAACACCGCGACCATCACCGCGAACCCTTCGTAGGATGGTACGCCGGCGGCCACGGTCACCCCCACCAGCACGCCCGCCAGCGAGAACGACGCGGCCGGGATCCACGTGCGGAACTGCGTCAGCGCGAGCGCGAGGAGCGTGGCGGCGACCGCGCCGAGGCCCAGCCCGCCGGCGGCCGGGGACACGTCGAACAGGTCAACAACTATCTTCAGAAGCGACGCGGCGAGCAGGATCTTGATGATGGGGTCATCGAACTTCGCGAGGAACTTGAGCCACACCGGCTCGCGGGGCAGGGCGGTGAGGCGGTTGGGGCCGAACCGGGCGCGGCTGTCGGCAACCTGCTCGCCGGTGAGCCCGGCCTCTGCGGAGCGCGGGAAGTGTTCGGCTACGGTGCGGAGTGATCGCATGCACTCAACGTACAGGGTGCCAAAGCAAGAAGCACCCCGGCGGCACGGCCGCGCCGCGTTCCGGGCGCGGCGTAACGGGGTTGCGAGCGCTTACTTCTCCATCACTTCCTTTTCCTTTGCGTTGGCGAGCGAGTCGATCTTGTTCTCGTAGGCCTTGAGCAGGTCTTGCATCTTGGTCTTGCCCTTGTCGCGCTCGTCCTCGGTCATGGTCTTGGCCTTTTCGGCGTCGTCGAAGTGCTTGTTGCCGTCGCGCCGGATGTTGCGGCACGCGACCTTTGCATTTTCGGCCGACTTCTTGAGCTGCGCCACGATCTTTTTGCGCTGGTCGCCG
>JBJSXS010001020.1:0-4652 GCA_046086545.1 Gemmata sp. | reverse complement strand
GCCAGTTCCGCCTCGGCCTCCCGGAGCTTGCGAATGATCTGCTCCGGCGTGTGCTTCTTCGACATCGCTCGTCTCCTCCCCTCGTCGGGGCTCTGGAGACTCTCATACCACCTGGATCACTTTTCGGGGAGCAGACCAATCACGACCCTGCCGCTCGCGTCACTCCCGACGTCGGTGCGGCGGGCGCCGCACCTTTTGAGAAAGCCGAGGTTTTCGAGAAGCACGTCCGCCCGCTCCTGCTCAAAAGTGTCTCTCGTGCCACGGCCCCGACAAGCATTAGGGCGAACGGGCCGCCCACGATTTGCATCCCTTGCTCTCACCAGGGAAAAATTTTCCGACGCCCCGTGCATACAGGCAACATCCCGCACGGAATAAAGTGACTTCCGCCGCAATGGCTCGCTTCCGGCGGTGGCCGGACTCACCTTGGACTGGTCAACTGATTCATGGGAACCGATCCGGGGCGGAACAGTCGGTGCAGAGCAACCGTTCGCCCTCGGTCCGACTGCCACGGCGATCGACCTACCCGTCCAGCCCTCGTAGGGCCCCAGAGCTGTCGCCGAGGAACGGGACGCGGACGTCGACCCGCTCGAGCATCGACAGCCACAGGTTGTTCAGCGGGGTGTCGGCCTTGTAGCGGATGTGGCGCCCCGTCTTGACCGTCCCGCCCGCGTTGCCCGCCAGCAGGACCGGCAGGTTGCGCTTCGAATGTCCGTTGCCGTCGCTGAGGGCCGAGCCGTAACACACCAGGCAGTGGTCGAGCAACGTGCCGGAACCCTCCTTCACGGACTTCAGCTTCCCCAGCAGGTATGCCAGCTGTCGCATGTGCAACCGGTTGACCAGCGTCAGCCCAGGATACCCTGGCACGCCTTGGTGAGTGTACGCGTGGTGCCCCTCTCGGATGCCGTGTTCAGGGAACGATCGGTCGCTCAGTTCATTCGTTACCACGAAAGTGCCGATGCGCGTGATGTCCGAGCGAAAGGCGAGGACGATCAGGTCGCACAGGAGCCGGCAGTGTTCCTGAAAGTCCTTGGGAATGCCGGGGGCGAATGAAAGCTTCGGCTTTTCCAGCGGCGGGGACTTCGCGGCCCGCTCGATCCGCTGCTCGACGTCGCGGACGGCTGTCAGGTAGTCGTCCATGCGGCGGCGGTCGTCGGCGCCGAGGCGACCGGCCAGCGCCGCAGAGTCTTCGCGCACGTAGTCGAGGACGCTCCGGCGCAAGGCGTCGCGCTCGGCGCGATTGGCGTCGTTGCCCCCGAACAGCCGCTCGAACACCAGCTTCGGCCGGACTTCCTTGATCAGCGGCTGGGTCGGCGTGCGCCACGACAGCGTGCCCTTGTAGATGACGTGGACCTCGTCGCCATAACCGGTGTTCTCTTCGGTGCCGACCTCCAGCGAGGCCAAACGGGTTTGATCCCCGATCCGCGATGCCGCCGCCTGGTCAGCGCTGACCCCAACTCGGTAGTTCGGACCCTGGGTCTCCAGAAGAGTTGCCCCGGTCAAGTACGCCGATATAGAGCAAGCATGCCCTCCGCTCCTCACCTTTTCCGCTGCCGAAGCCGCCAGTCCCGAGAGGATGTTGATGTCACCCGCGAAGTCTTTCACTTCCTGGAGAATCGGCGGCAACTCCCGGAGCGGCCATTCCTCCTTCGGCGTCCAGTTGGGCATCGCCATGCCGTTGGGCACATAAAGCCACAGCAGCCGGTTGGGCGCGGCCGGCGCCTTGTCGTTGGCATGAACCCACGACTCCAGAGGCCCCATCGCTTCCAGCCAGGGAAGAGCGAGCCCAGCACCGAGGCCACGCAACACCGTGCGACGCGATAACCGCTCGCTCATGGTCCTTGGTCCTTTCCACGACGGAGACGGAACGGATCGCTTTGTACGGTCGCGATCACCATCCGGGCGAATTTGAAGTCATCTTTCGCCACCTCGGAAACGATCCTATCGATGGCACGCTTGTCGTAGTACTCGACCCCTCGGCCCAGTGCGTAGGTCAGCATCTTTTCTGTCACATGCCGGGCGAACTTTTCCTTGTCCGCGAGCAGCGCCTTCTTGAGGTCGCCCATGCCGTTGATTTTTCGGCCATCCGGCAACGTGCCGCTCGCGTCGATGTTTTTGTTCGCTTCTTTCGTGCGAAACACCCCGACGGCGTCGTAGTTCTCGAAGGCGAACCCTAATGGATCGATCTTGGCGTGACAGCCGGCACAGACCGCGTTGGCACGATGCTTCTCCAGCCGCTCACGAAGGGTCGTGACCTTCGTTTCCTTTTGGTCCAACTCGGGGATGTCGGGTGGCGGTGGCGGTGGCGGCGTACCCAGGATGTTCTCCAACACCCACGCGCCGCGCTTCACCGGCGAGGTTCGCGTCGGGGGCGAGGTCGTCGTGAGGACGCTCGCCTGGGTCAGGATGCCGCCCCGTTCGTTGCCCTGCAGTTGCACGCGCACGAAGCGGTCCGGCGGGATCGGGGCACCTTTCTTGTCCGCCTTCGCCCCGTGGGGGTTGCCGAGCGTGTCGGCGATGCGGTAGTGGCCGGCCAGCCGGGCGTTCAGGAACGTGTAATCGGCGTCAATCAGCTCGAGGAGGCTGCGGTCCTCGCGGAGCATGTTGTGCACGAACGACCGGGTCTCCTGCTGCATCGCCTCGCGCAGGTCCTTGTCGACGTTCGGGAACAGCTTCGGGTCGGCTTGGTGCGTCCTCAGTGAATCCAGACGCAGCCACCTCAATGCGAAGTTATCGACCAGCGCCGTCGACCGGGGGTCCTTCAGCATCCGCCGGACTTGCGCCTCCAGGTTCGCCGACAGCTTCTTCTCGCCGGCCAACTTGAACAGCTCGTCGTCGGGCAGGCTGCTCCACAGGAAATAGCTGAGGCGTGAGGCCAGCTCGAACTCGCCGATCGGGTGTGGCTCGGCGACATCGGGCCGGTCGTCGAGTTGGGCCCGGAAGAGGAACTTCGGCGAGCAGAGCATCGCCGTCAGGGCGTGCTGCATCCCCACCTCCCACTTCTTTCCGTTCGCCACGGCCCGGTCCGCGAACTTTGCGACCGCCTCGACCTCGTCCTTCGTGACGGGCCGACGGAACGCCCGCGGGAGAAGCCGGGCGACGATCTCGCGCGTTTGCTCTGCCTGCGTTTTGTCGGGGGAACAGGCGAGAATATGCTGGTGCGAGATGGGCGGCAGCGGCCCCTCGTTCTCGAATTTGAAGTGCAGCCGGACCGGCGGGGCGTCGTTCTTGGACTTGATCAGCCCGATGCCGATGATGCCGATTGGTCCGCTCCGGCCGCGGCGGCTGACGAGCACCTCGACCTGCTGCGGGGTCTCGATCGACCGCGCCGTCACCTCCGCGACTTTCAGGATCTTGATCGATTGAAAGACGGGGTGTCGAATCTCTCCCAGGATTTGAGCGCGTTCCTCGGCCGTGGAGTACTCCGGCAGGCCGGGCCCGCCCACGAACAGCGCCACCCGCACCAGTTCCGAACCCTGTTCCACGAACAGCGTCACGCGGAACAGGAATTCGTCGGTGCTGCCGTACCTGAGGAAATTATCGAGATTGCCGGCCCCGCCGCTGCTCGCGAAGAACGGCCCCGTGAACCCTGGTTGGTCCGAGTCGGTGTCCAGCAGGCGATAATGCCTCCAGGGACTGCTTTCCATGGGTTTCTTGAGTCGCTCCGCTCGCTCGTTCAGAGTCTTGATCTCCAGGGCGTCCGTTTGCTTATCGAGCAACGCCGTCAGGTAAGGGGCCCCGTCCCGCACGATCGAATTCGCCTTCCAGTCGATCGGTCGGAATTCCTTTTCCTTGACCCACGCCGCGTCGAGCGCCCCGCGAAACTCGGCGATCGCTTTTGTTCTGTCGCCCGCTTGCAGCAGGCACCACGCCAGGCCCAAGCGTGCCGATTGATTTTCCGGATCGAGTCGAATCGCTTCCCGATACCGTGCGGTCGCACGTTCGAGGTGCTCGCCTGCCGCCTTCAATTTCGCCGGGTCATCGACTTTGGCAACCTCGAACGGCAAGTGCCCAGGGTTGATACCGAACCAAACTCCCTCAGATTCCTTGCCGGGCAGGACCGGGACCGAGACGGATTTGCGTCCGTACGCCAAGGCATGCGCGCGGGCCAAGCGATAACGCACCAGGGCGTCCTTAGGACTTGCCTCGGCCAGCGCCGTCAGCGTCTCCACCACCTTGGCGACGGGGACCTCTTTGAGGGCACCCCGGTAATCCGGACCAAGAGAGCCGCCCGGAAGAATTTCTCGTTTGGGAAGCTCCGCGCGAATCGCGCGCTCCGCGACCATCTCCGCGGCCGCCAAGTACCGGTCCAGCAGCACGGGCGAGATGGTGAGGGCCTCGGCGTTGTTGTCGAAGCCGTGCGTGAGGGCGTCCGTCGGCAGTTCGAGTTCGGGATTGAAGTCCGGGTCGAGCTGCAGCAGGTCGCGGACGGTGTTGCCGTATTCGGTTCGCGTGAGCCGCCGGATCGGGACGCGCCCCGGGTCGGGCTTGCCGGCGTCGGCCTTCGCAAAGACGGCGCGGACGCTTTTGACCAGCGCCGCCTTCTCGTCCGCGGTCGGCCGCGGCTGCTTCGCGGGCGGCATCTCGCCCGACTCAACCAGGCGGAGCGCCGCGTCCCAGAGTTTGCGCTCCTTGAGGATCGCCTTCTCGTCCTT
>JBJSXS010001019.1:0-4224 GCA_046086545.1 Gemmata sp. | reverse complement strand
GAACAGCACCGCGTCGGCCACATCCTCGGGCTTGAGGATCAGCGCCCGCTGCTCCTCGGTCACCGGCCGCGGCCGGGCGGACAGGATCGGGGTGTCGATCTCGCCCGGGTAGATGTTGCTCACCCGCACGCCGCTGTCCTTCTCCTCGTTGGACAGCACGACCCCGAGGCCGCCCATCCCGAACTTGGCAGCGACGTAGGCCGCCCCGCCCAGCGGGTTCGCGCGCTTGCCGGCCACGCTCACCACGTTCACGATGACCCCGTCCCTGCGGTCGAGCATCTGCTGCAGCACCGCCTTCGTGCAGTAGAACGCGCCGTCCAAGTTGGTGCGGATCATCATGTCCCACGCCTCGGGCGTGAGCTCCCGCAGCGTGCGGCTCTTGATGTTGGTGCCGGCGTTGTTCACCAGCACGTCCACGCGGCCGAAGGTCCCGGTGGCGAAGTCGATCAGCGCCTGGCACTGCTCCGCTTTGCCGACGTCGGTGGCGAGCGTGTGGAGCGCGTGACCGGCGCTCAGCTCCCGCGCCACGGCCGCGAGCTTGGCCGCGTCGCGGCCCGCGATGACAACCTTCGCGCCTTCCTTGAGGAACAGCGCCGCGGTCGCCTTGCCCACGCCCGACCCGCCGCCGGTGACAACGGCGATTTTGTCTTTGAGTTTGCTCATTGGTTTGCCTGTCGGGTGGGTGGTGAACGACTCGCCCCTGCGGGGCGGGCGCTAAACGGGCTTGGGCTTTGGTGTGCGGGCCCTGTTCGCTATGCTAGCGTCTAACCCCTGGGGTGGCCGTTTGGCCGCCACATCTGAAAGGACCGCACGATGAACCCGGACCTCCGCCGCCGCACCGACGAGCTCACCACCCGCTTGACGCAGCTCCGGGACTCTCTTTGACATCCGCGGCAAAACCGCCGCGCGCGACGCGCTCGAAGCGCAGCAGGCCGAGCCCGACTTCTGGACCAACCAGGAGAAGGCGAAAAGCGTCATCGGGCAGCTCAAAACGTTCAACGCGCTGCTCAAGCCCTACGAGGAGCTGACGACCGCGGCCAAGGACATCTCCGCGATGGCCGAGCTGGCCGACGAGGACGCCGCGTTCGAGGCGGAACTGCAACCGGCACTCGTCTCCGCCGAGAAGAAGTACGAGGCGTTCGAACTGCAGATCATGATGAGCGGGAAGCACGACCACCGGTCGGCGCTCGTGACCATCAAGCCCGGGGCCGGCGGCACCGACGCGTGCGACTGGGCCGAAATGCTGTTCCGCGCGTACAAGATGTGGGCCGCGAAGCACGGGTTCGACGTGCCCAAGGACGACATCGACATCGAGCCGAACCTCGAAGCCGGCTACGCGAGCGTGTCCTTCAAGGTCGAGGGGCCGTACGCCTACGGGTACATGCAGTCGGAGATCGGCGTTCACCGCCTGGTGCGCATCAGCCCCTTCGGCGGGGGCGACACGCGCCAGACCTCGTTCGCCGCGGTGGACGTGCTGCCGGAACTGCCCGACGACATCGAAATCGTCATCAAGGACACCGACTACGAGGTGCAGACGTTCAGCACCGGCGGGCCCGGCGGCCAGCACGTCAACAAGACGCAGTCGGGCGTGCGGCTGATCCACAAGTCCGGCATCCGCGCCGAGTGCCGGATGGGGCGCAGCCAGCACAAGAACAAGGCCGAGGCCCTGAAAATGCTCCAGGCCCGGCTCGAAGCGGTCGAGGAGCAGAAGCGCATGGGCGACGCGGTCAAGAGCTACGACGCGAAGGGCGAGATCGCGTTCGGCTCGCAGATCCGCAGTTACGTGCTCCAGCCGTACACACTGGTGCGCGAGGAGCGCGATGGCATCGACGTGAAGACCCCCGCGGTGCAGGACGTGCTCGACGGCGACTTCGACCAGTTCATGCACGCCTTCCTGCGGCACAAGTCCGCGAAGGCGAACAGGGTCAAAAAGTAGCGCCGGGCGTTCGCCATGACACACGCCCTGCCCATCGCCGACCTCGCCGCGACGGAGGCCTTCGGGCGCAGGCTCGGGGCGCTCCTGTTCCCCGGCGCGGTGCTCGCGCTCGTGGGCCGGATGGGCGCCGGGAAGACGCACCTCACGCGGGCCATCGCGGAGGGCCTCGGGGTGCGAAACCCGGCCGTGGTGAACAGCCCCACCTTCGTGCTGATCCAGGAGTACCCCGCGCGGGTGCCGATTTATCACTTCGATGCGTACCGGCTGAGCGGGCCGGCCGAGTTTGCCGAACTCGGGGCCGACGAGTACTTCCGCGGCGACGGCGTGTGCGTCGTCGAGTGGGCCGACAAGGTCGAGGTCACCCTCCCCCGCGACCACCTGCGCATCGAGATCGAAATCGTGGACGCACAGCGGCGGGTGTTCCACGTGCGCGCCGCGGGCGCAGCGCACCAGCGGGTCGCGCAGGCTCTCGCGTCAGATTGATTCTTGGCCCGGGGGTCGCTAACTTACGCCGCTGGGGCGCAACCTGTCCGCTCGCCGCATCTTGTGTTCCGCCTCACCGGGAACCGGCCATGCCACTCACGCTCGACCAGTACGTCGAGAAGCTCGACTCGCGCACCGACCTGCCGTGGCCGAAGGCGCCGCCCATCGACCCGCCGAAGGCGAAGGCGACGGGGAAGCAACTGCCGGTGAAGGCGGTTTTCTGGACCGTGTACGGCACACTCGTCGCGGTCCCGCACGGCGAGCTGCGGTTCGAGCACGACCAGGAGTTCGTCACCGCCGCGGCGCTGGAAAAGGTAATCAAAGAGTTCAAGATGTGGCAGTCGATGAGCCGCAAGCCCGGCGCGCCGTCGGAGTACATGAAGGAGCTGTTCAACAAGGCATACACGCACCTTCGGCTGACGAGCGGCGGGGGCGGCGAGAAGTTCCCCGAGGTGCAGACCGAGCGCATCTGGGACGACGTCGTCAAAAAACTGCAGCAGAAGGAGTACAGCTTCGACGCGGCGCAGTACGGGTCCGTCGGTGACTACACGCAGAAGATCGCGTACTTCTACCACGCGAGCATACAGGGCTCGGGGCCGTACCCGGGCGCGGCCGACGCGCTGGGGCTGCTCGCGGAGCGCGGCGTCGTTCAGGGGCTGCTCGCCGACGGGCAGTGCTTCACCGCCGGGCAGCTCCAGCGGTGCCTGAAGCAGCAGCACCCGGACTTCGAGTTGGGCGGCGTCATCCCGCCGGCGCTGCGGGTGATCGGGGCCGAGAAGAAGGCGCGCAAGCCGTCCGACACGCTCTTCAAGGCCGCAATTACCGCGGCCGGCGCGAGGGGGATCTCGCCATCGGAAGTCCTGCACGTCGGGTCCAGCCTGGAGCGCGACATCGGGCCGGCGAAGAAGCACGGGTTCCGCACCGCGCTGTTCGCGGGCGACCGGCACAGCCTGTCCGCGACGCCCGAGCAGCTGAAGCAGCCCGCGCTGCGCCCGGACGCGATGATCACCGAACTGACGCAGGTGCTGGAACTGGTTGAGTAGGGCAGGCTTCCGGCCTGTCTGTTTTCAGGAGCGACGGGCCGGGCCCGTCCCACAGGGAGCGCGCATGTCCGCCGAAGAGCCGGTGATCGACCCGACCGCGTTCGACTTCTCGCGCCCGGTTGCCGGGATCGAAGAGATACGGGCGGCCAACCCGCACCGCTACGAGTTCGAGCTGCTCGACGGGATCGTTCACACGGACCCGGTGGCGCACGTCGTCGTCGGGTTCAAGAACATGAAGCCGGACGACTTCTGGGCGCGGGGGCACATGCCGGGGTTCCCGCTGTTCCCCGGGGTGCTCATGTGCGAGGCCGGCGCGCAGCTGTGCGCGTACTACTACACGGCGCAGAAGATCGGCACCCCCGGGGCGCTGCTCGGGCTGGCGGCGCTCGACGAGGTGAAGTTCGTGCGCACGGTCCGCCCCGGCGAGCGGTTGGTGCTGGTCGGGGTCGGCAAGCGGGTCCACCGCCGGCTCACCCGGTTCCACGTGGTCGGGTACGTCGGCACCGAGCGCGCGTTCGAGGCGACCATCACCGGCGCGCCGCTCGGCAAGCTGGAGGAGCTTCGCGGTGCGTAAGCCACGCCGGCTGTCCAGCGAGCAACTCGCGCCCTGGGTGTGGGAGCCCCCGTGGGCACCGGCACGGGGTGCGGGCACACTTCCCGCACGCCCCACGCCCGCTCACCCGACCCTCACTCGCATCGACTGGCCCGCGCTGTTCGGCAACGCGAACCCGGTCGAGATCGAGGTCGGCACCGGCAAGGGGC
>JBJSXS010001018.1:0-2082 GCA_046086545.1 Gemmata sp. | reverse complement strand
CATGGATGGCCCGGCAGCTGTATCAATAATTCACTTCGATCCCGAAGTCGACGCCGTTGACGAACATGTAACCCATGTCGTTGCCTGCCCGCGGCCCCACCCGGTTGAAAACCCGCAGCTGGTTGTTGGTCGATCCGTCGCGGCTCGGATCCTGAACCGGCGGCGGCGTCCAGGTCGCGATGTTCTGCTTGATGAACTGCTCGTTCCCGGGGCCGACGGGCTGGGTCGGATTGTACTGCGGATTGGGAACCGTGACCTCCTTGGTGGGTCCATTCTGCGTGGCCACGAGCACGGGCTTCAGTTCCGCCTTGAACTCCGTGTTGGTGCTGGCCCGCGTGATGCCGCCCAGCCACATGCCGGTGTACCCGAGGTTGAGCGAGATCGCCTTGCTCACCTTGTAGCGACCACGCAGCCGCCACTCACCCAGCGGCGAGAACACGAAGTTGTGCTCGGCGTCATTGGTGGCGTTGCTCTGGCCGATGCCGTAGATCTGCACGAACAGCTGCGGCGCTGCGACGGTGTTCGAGGCATTGGTGCTCTGGGCGACGGTATTGGCGAAGGTGTAGGTCGAGCGGAAGTAGTCGGCACCCAGGGCGGCCGGGAAGTTCGAGCCCTGGTAGAGCGTGTTCTGCCAGTTCATGCCGGCGGTGAACCGCAGGTCGGTCTCGATCGTCCAGCGGCCCCGCTCGAGCTTGTAGTTGAAGCCGAACTCCGGCCCCACGATGTTGTTGTAGGCCCTCGTGTCCCAGCCGCCATACTGGAGGTCGCAGGGATTGCCGACCGGGCAGCCCGTCGTGGCATCGAACTGATCCACCGTGCTCGAGTAGTTGATGCTATACCGGTCCGCCACCTGCAGGTAACGCGGGCCGAACGTGAAGCGGGCCGTGCGGATGGAACCGGAGCCGGCGGTGGAGAGGTTGCGACGCACCGCCCAGGCGAAGCCCGCCGACGTGAGTTCGGTCGAGTTCTGCTGCGTGAGGTTCTGGGTGATGATGTGATCCGGCGGGGGGCTGACGGCCGTGATCGTGGTCACGACGATGGGATTGCCGATGAATCCGCCCTGCACCGGCTGCTGCGTGAACTCCGTCGTCGGCGAGTTGACGGCGAAGGAGTTGGTCGTCACGAACGACTGGCTGTCGGGCCCAGAGCCGAAGTAGCTGAACAGCATCCCGAAGTCGTCGTAGATCCAGCCCCCCTCGAAGCGGTTGCCCCACTGGAGGTCGGTCCGCATCCAGTTGGTGTTGAGGTCGAGCCGCAGCGGATCGGAGCCGAACACGTACAGCCCCGACGACGGAGCGCCGGCGCTGATCAGGCTGTTGTTCAACTGGGCGACCGCGAACGGCGAGAGCGGCTGCACCGGAATGAAGAAGTCGTTGAGGATCGGCCGCGACTGCGGCGGGGTGACGCCCCAGATGGTGCGATCGTAGGTGAAGAAGATGCCTTCCTGAGGATCGGGTCGGATCGCGTAGTCCTGCAGGTCCGGCGGGGCGAAGATCTGGAAGTCGTAAAAGTCCTGGTCGGGGAGCATGGGCATCCAGTTCTGGCCCGCCCGCGCTCCGGCCGCTGCCGCCATGAGACCGGCCGTGGCCAAGAGGAGTCCCGCCAGACGCTTCGTTCCCGGTGTGGTAGCCATCGCTCGTGTGTCCTGTGGTGCAGGCGCCGTCGCTCCGCCGCTGCGGATTCCTCCGTGGTATCGGTCGCGCCGGTCGTCCGGGTTGATGAATCTTGGTAAACCCTGACGGTTCTCCCGCCTTTCCGGTGAAGGGTGACCCGGCACGTGGCAGGTGGGGTGGTCTCGGGTATCCTGCGGGACGTTCCCGCACCGGCTTCCTTGGAGCCCCGTCCGATGCACGCACCCCCGCTCCTGCGGACCGCCCTCGTCGCCCTGTTTGCCACGGTCGCCGTGCGGGCCGACGAGCCCCGAGAGGACACCGGCCCCGCGGTCGGGGAGCAGGTCGAGTTCCTGCGGTTGTCGCGGGACGAGCGACGGACGCCCGCCTCCCTCGACACGGCGATCGTCGAGTACGGACGGCCGGAGGGAGCCGCTGACCGCGACGGTGCGGCCGCGACCCCGCTCCGCGT
>JBJSXS010001017.1:0-5966 GCA_046086545.1 Gemmata sp. | reverse complement strand
GGACCGCGGGCTGGGGCAGGGCGGCTTTCACGGCATCATCTTTGTGCCGAACGTACTCGAGCGCACGCCCGCGTACATCGAGGACGTGGTGCCGGGGTCGCCGGCAGACAAGGCGGGGCTCCGCCCCGACGATCTGGTCAGCTTCATCGACGGTGAACCGGTTGCCAGCATCAAAGCGCTGGACGACTACATGAAGCGGTTCACTCGGCCGGACCAGAAAATAGTTCTGGAGGTGCGGCGCGGCGAGTCTCTCCAGAGCGTCGAATTGACGCTCGGCCAGCACCCGCCAAAGCCGAAGGCCCCGACCCCGGCCCCGGAAAAGAAGTAACGTCCCAGCGCCCCTTCGGGGCTGTCGTTTCACGAGCCACTACGAAGCACGAGACGCTGCAATGACACGCAATTTGTTTTTCGGCGCGAAAGCGTGGGGCGCGATCGCCGCGGCGTCTCTGCTCGCGGCGCCGGTCCACGCGCAGCCGAAAACGGACCTGAACGACGCGACCGAGAAGGCGATGAAAGCGGCCTCGGCGAAGGTCGCGCCAGCGCTGGTGAAGATCGAAACTGCGGGCGGCACCGAAACCATCGGCACCGCACAGCCCAAGAAAGGTCCGGGCGGGCCTCCGGCCGCCGGGGTCCGCAAGGGCGTCGGCCCGACCTCGGGCGTCGTCGTTTCTGCCGACGGTTACATCATTTCCAGCGCGTTCAACTTCGCGAACAAGCCCACGGACATCTTCGTCACGCTCGCAGGGCGCCCTCAGCGCCTCGTCGCGAAGGTCGTCGCCAACGACCAAACGCGGATGCTGACGTTGCTCAAAGTCGAGGCGAAAGACCTACCTGTGCCGGAGGCGTTCCCGAAGAAGGACGTCGAAATCGGGCAGTGGGGCCTGTCGCTGGGTCGCACGTTGGACAACAACGTGGATCACCCGCCGTCGATGAGCGTGGGTATCGTGAGCGCCGTCAAACGCATTTGGGGCAAAGCGATTCAGACCGACGCGAAGACCTCTCCGGTGAACTACGGCGGCGCGCTGACCTCGATCGACGGTCGCGTGTACGGCGTCATCGTGCCCGCGAGCAACCGATCCGATGGCGAAACGGCGGGCGTGGACGTTTACGACGGCGGGATCGGGTTCGCGGTGCCCCTGGAAGACATCTTTGCCGTCCTGCCGCGACTCAAGGAGGGCAAGGACCTCCGCCGCGGACTGCTGGGCGTCTCCCCGCAGGGGACCGACACCTACAACGCGCCGCCGGTCGTCGGTGCGATTCAGCCCGACTCGGCCGCGCAGCGTGCCGGCCTGCTGGTGGGCGACAAAATCCTCGAAATCAACGGCAAGAAGGTGCCTAACTACTCGACCCTGCAGCACATCATGGGCCCGCTGTACGAAGGCGACGAGATCGTGCTCAAAGTGAGCCGCGGCGCGGAGGAGAAGGAGTTCAGGGGCGTCAAACTGCTCGGGACCACGACCGCCTACGTCGCGGCGTATCTGGGTGTGCTGCCGATGCGTGACGACCCGGGCCCGGGCGTAGAAGTGCGGTTCGTCTACCCCAAGAGCCCCGCGGACGCCGCCGGTATCAAGGTCGGTGACCGGATCATGAAGCTCGGCGCCGGGATGGCGCCGCCCGCGCCGGTCCAAAACCGCGGCACGTTCATTCAGGCGATGCAGCGGTTCGCCCCGAACACCGAGCTGAAGCTCGAGTTGAAGCGGAAGGAAGGCGGCAAGGTCGAGACGGTGTCGGCAAAGCTCGTGCCGGCCCCGGACGAGGTGCCGGAGAAGTTGCCGCTGCCCTCGAGCGCCGGTAAAGCCCTCGAAGGGCAACCCAAGCCCAAGGACCCGATGCCGAAAGACCCGTTCCCCAAAGACCCGTTCGGGAAGGGGCCTCTGAGCAACGTGCGGGCGGACTTCCAGGACGACAAGAAAGACGACAAGAAGGATAAGCCGAAGGTCGAAACCGGGTTCATGACGCGCACAGATGCGGCGCTGGGCCGCGAGTACTGGTTGTACGTGCCTGAGAATTACGACCCGAACGTGTCGCACGGCCTCATCGTCTGGTTCCACCAGGCGGGGCAGGGCGGCAAGGACGGCGAGAAGATGATGAAGACGTTCAAGGACTTCGCTGAAGATCACCACTTCATCGTGATGGGACCGAAGTCCGTGGCCGAAGCCGGGTGGCGACCGGGCGAGACGGAACAGGTCGTTCAGGACGTGAAGGCCGTCATGGGTCAGTACACGGTCGACCGCACGCGGGTGGTGGCGCACGGGCAGGCCAACGGGGGCGAGATGGCGTTCTACGTTGGGTTCAACGTCCGCGACGTGTTCCGCGGTGTCTGCACTGTCGGCGCGACACTTGGCAACCCGCCTAAGGACAACATCGCGAACCAACCGCTGTCCTTTTTCATCAGCGGCGGCGACAAAGACCCGGTCATCAAGGACATCGTGGAGAGCAAGAATCTGCTGCTGGAAAAGCGTTTTCCGGTGATCTTCCGCGAGATGAAGGAGTCGGGCAAGGAGTACTTCGACGAGAAGACCTTCAGGGACTTTCTCAACTGGATGGACTCCCTGGACCGTCTCTAGCACCTTGACAGAATTGAAACATGAGTGAAGCCGCACCTTAAAGGGTGCGGCTTCTGATTTGCCACACGCGGTTCACACCGCCTCAGCGTCACTTCAGTTCGACGTTCCAGTAGGCGTTGTCGATGAACGATTGCCACGACTGGTACTTCTTCTGCGTGAGCTTGAGGTTCAGCATGGGACTGCGCTTCGGCTTCTCCGGCTTGCGGATCAGCGTCATGTTTGCCTGCCGTGGGGTGCGGCCGCCCTTGCGGACGTTGCAGTCCACGCACGCGCACACGATGTTGTCCCAGGTGGTCCCGCCACCCTGACTGCGCGGCACGACGTGGTCCAGCGACAGCTCGGTGGTCGGGAACCGCTTGCCGCAGTACTGGCACTGGTTGTGGTCGCGGGCGAAGATGTTCCGCCGGTTGAACTTCACCGTCTGCTTCGGCATCTTGTCGTAACTCAGCAACCGGATGACGCGCGGCGACAGCAGCTCGCTGGTCGCGGTGCGCACCCAGTCGTCTTCCTCCTGACGGAAGTTGGCCGCGCGGAACGCGCTCAGTTCCGACCACGACTCGAAGTTGTAGGTCGAGAATTGGCCCTCCTCCATGCTGACCACTTCCGCCAAGTCCTTGCACAGAAGGCAGAACGCACGGCGGACGGAGATCACGTGGACGGCCATGAACGTCTTGTTCAGCACCAACACGCTCGCGTCCAGGGCCGAGTAGGAGCCGACATTCATAGCGGTAGCGGCCTTTCTCAATGGAGCGGTGCGTCCGGTTCGGCTACGTACCGAGCGGACCACCGTTGTAGGGAGAGGCGCGAGCGGGCCAACAGGTTCATTAACAACCATATCATAGCGGGTCGGATTTCGCGCCCGCAAGGGCCGACAAGCAGTTCCACCGTTAGCTTCACTTGCGGTTCACAGTCGGGCGTGGCGCACCGCACGCGCAAAAAGAGTTGGCGCGCCTACCCGCGGCGCACGCCGCGCGCGAGGAGTGCCAACGATTGCTGGAGTTCGGCCGGAGTCCCGATGACGCGCACGCAGTGGCGTGACACTCGCACCTTTTCGTCCGGGATGGCGAAGGTCTCGCGGGCGTCTGTGCGCCCGGGGTATATGAGGCCCGCGCGGGGGGCTCCTGTCATGGCAGCGTACGCGAGGACTTGGTGCAGGTCTGCCGCGTCGGGCGCGGCGGCCTTCCACTTCGCGTCGAGGACGACCTGCGGAACGCCCGCTTTTCGGAGCAGGATGTCCGGGGTCAGTACCGTTGGGCCGAGGGCGTAACTCGGGTGCGCCTCCACCCGCCACAGTGGCTTGCGGCTCAGCTCGCGCGCAAGTTCGGTCGTAATGTAACGCTCGAATGCGTTTCCAAGGTCGATTAGGAAAGACACGCCCTCTTGCCCGGTCGGGTCGGCGCAGGCGAGGCCGTGGAGGATCAAGCGGCACACGTCCAAGAGGGGGTGATAGCCGGCCGCGCGCGGGTCGCCGTACGCGGCGGCAAACGCGGGTTCCGTGGGCGGCACGTCGGCCACTGGTGCAAGAGGCGCCGCGGCCGCTTCGATTCGGGTCCGGACCGCTACGGGGAGGGGGGCGCGTAGGAGCGCCGTCGCGGTCGCCTTGGGCAACTGGTTCCAGTGCGTGTTCAGGTCGAACACCTGTTCATCGATCTGGGATCCGTCAGAGACTGCTCCCGACGCCGGGTCTCGCATGTGGTCCGCGGTGCGGAGCTTGCCGCGGGGGTAGGTTGCAATTGTGGACGTCTCGCCGTACCCCGCAAGCAACCCGCCTTTGGTAGCTACTTCGAGCCGGTCGGCGAACTCGGTGGCCAGCACAGCGAGCAGGTCGCCCGTGGCGCACCACGGCGCACCGGCCGGGTCAGGAGCGAGACCGAGAATGAGCCGCAAGTTCGGCCAGGGGACCTTTGACCGGATCACATATCGCACGCCCGGGCCGTTCAAGAACCCGACGTATCCGCGGGGCGTGAGCTGGTAGCGGTTCCGCTCAGCGGTCGGTGCCAAATCGATCAGGTGCCGTGCTGGGCCGAGCAAAAACGCGATCTCCGTGCGCGGGAGGCGCATCACGCGCGGCCGGCGTTCCGTCAGCGTGACCGTATGCTTCACGGGTCGTTTTTCTCCTCGGGGCGTTCCGGCTGCGCGCGGCGGTCCGGCTTCCAAGCCCGGTAGCCGATGCCCGTGCCGGCCGCGTCGCCTTCCTGAAAGCCGTCCGGCAGGTCCTGCTTCAACGGTGCGTTCGCCCAGAACGAGTACACCGCGATGCGGTCGGGTAGGACGCGGTACCGTAAGGGCTGTCCGTCGAACGGGCTCAGCGGAACGGGGGACATGAACGCGTGCGCGAGTTCGGCTAACTCGCCGGGCCAGCGGCGGTGTTTGAGCCGGAAGCGTTCGCAGGCGATGCACGTTGCCGCCGCCAGCAGGTCGGCGCGGGTTCGCACACCGGCTTCCGCGACCTTTTCGACGGCGGGAGCAGCATTCGCGTCAGCACGTACCGGAACTCGTCGGGCGGTCCCGGCGGTAGCTGGACCAGCTTGAGTGCCGCGAGTCGCTCGTGTGGCGGGAGGTTCGACACCTCGACGTACCGCGTACACAACTCCAAACACTTCGCGTGGTCGCCCGGGAGCAGCGCCTTGTTCGGCGTGCCTTTGCTGCCTCTGACCCGCCCTATGCGAACACATCCGCAGGGAACGCATTGTGCTTGACCGCGCGCTTGAGTTCGCCCGCACTGCCGCGAACGCGCATGCTGGCTTTGGGCATCTCGACCTTGATCCACTGCTGGCCGGTAGCGTTCAGGTCGATGAGGGTAGCGAAGTCAGCGTGTTCCAGAAGGCACACGGTTGTCTTGCCACAGACCAGCACCACGAACGTCTGGAACCCCGAAGCGATGTCCGCCCGGAGTGTGTCCAGGTCGTCTGGCTGGAACGTGAACGACCAGGGAGCGGCGGCCTTCTCCGTCAGCTTGACTATGAGCCGGCGATCTGTGTTGACTTGGTAGTGCCCGTACTTGCCGTCAGCCTTGTTGAGAGCCTTGAAGGAGTCGTGCTCAACAAGCTGCGTAAGCGCAGCGCCATGGTACAGGTCTTTCTGCTGAACCTTCATGGGCGTAATACCTTTTTGCCGCCGAACGACCCAGCTCAGCAGCCGCCAAGCCACCAACCACGACCCGGCCCCACAGTCACGCTGGGAAGCGTGACCTGCCCCCATTTCGTGTACCAGGCGGTGTGAGAGTCGGTTTAACCGCCACCCTCGTGTCCTCGGTTTGGCGACGGCTCTGCGGCGTCGAACCGAGGACACTCCGCTGCGAACTCTGCCGGCGTCCGATACCCCAGCGAGCTGTGGGGCCGCTCGTGGTTGTACGCCCGGCGCCATTCCGCCCCCAGCACCCGCGCCTCCAACTCGCTG
>JBJSXS010001016.1:0-10062 GCA_046086545.1 Gemmata sp. | reverse complement strand
TCGGCCCGGCCGTGCCGCCCAAGAAGTGATTGCTTTTGCCGTTACCGCTTCCGTGTCACGGCCCCTCCGGGACCGGCGCTAGCCGCTCCCAACCACTACCCGCCACACACAATGCGATACTTGCTCTCCTGCCTGGCGCTGGCCCTTGCCTATCCTCTGGGTGCCGCAGAACCGCCAAAGGGGTTCGCCCCGCTGTTCAACGGCAAAGACCTCGCCGGCTGGTACGGGTGGGCCATTCACGCGAAGGGGGCGGCGCCCGCCGATGTCGCCAAGCTCAGGCCGGAAGACAGGGCGAAGAAGGTCGAGGAGTGGACCGCCGACGCCAAAACGCACTGGTCCGTCGACAAGGGCGAGCTGGTGAACGACGGCAACGGCGCCTACCTCGCGACCGAGAGGGAGTACGGCGACATCGAGCTGCTGATCGAGTACAAGACGGTCGCGAAGGCCGACAGCGGCATCTACCTGCGCAACACCCCGCAGGTGCAAATCTGGGACAAGAACCAGGAATTCAACCCCAAGAACCCGGCCCGCCGCCCGCACCTCGGCTCGGGCGGGCTGTTCAACAACACGCCGGACGCCCCGGGCCGCGACCCGCTGGTGCCGGCCGACAAGCCGTTCGGCGAGTGGAACGCCTTCCGCATCGTCCAGGTCGGCGAGCGCACCACCGTGTACCTGAACGACAAGCTGGTGGTCGATCACGCGCGCATGGAGAACTACTGGGACCGCAAGTCGCCGCTCCCGAAGGCGGGCAAGATTCTGCTGCAAACGCACGGCGGCGAGATCCGGTGGCGCAACCTGTTCGTGCGCGAGATCCCGGCGGCGGAGGCGAACGAGATTCTCCGCAAGGCGCGCGCCGGCGGCTTCGAACCGGTGTTCAACGGCAAGGACTTCACCGGCTGGGACGGGCCGGTCGACAACTACGAGGTGGCCGACGGCGCCATCGTGTGCAAGCCGAAGAAGGGCGGGAACATCTACACGAAGGCCGAGTTCGCCGATCACGTGATCCGGCTGGAGTACAAGCTCCCGCCGGGGGGAAACAACGGCCTGGCGGTCCGCTACCCGGGCAACAACGTCCACGTCGCGACGCAGGCGATGTGCGAGCTGCAGATCCTCGACGACACCGCCGACAAGTACGCGAAGCTCGACCCCCGGCAGTACAACGGGTCTGCGTACGGCATGGTCCCGGCCCAGCGCGGGTACCTGCGCCCGGTGGGCGAATGGAACTTCATCGAGGTGACCGCAAAGGGCTCCACGCTGGTGGCCGAGCTGAACGGTACGCGCATCCTCGACGCGGACCTGAGCAAGGTGACCGAGTTCAAGGACAAGACCCCGCACCCCGGGAAGGACCGCACCAGCGGGCACTTCGGGTTCGCCGGACACAGCGACCCGGTCGCGTTTCGCAAGATCGAGATCAAGAAGTTGGAGAAGTGATCGGCGCCCCCGCCCGCGAGAGCGGGCGGTCCTAAAAGTCCCAGGTCTCGGAGCCGCGGGGCTTCTTGCGCGGGCGCTGGTCGCGCTCGCCCTCCTCGGGCTCTGGCGGCGGCGGTGCGGCACTGCGCTTCGGCGCGCGGACGATGGGCGCCTCGTCGTCCGCCTCGCTCACCTCCTCGGCCGCGTCGTCCTCCGGCCCGCGGCGCGGGCCTTCCCCCTTCGCCCGCAGCACGACCTTGAGCGCCACCTCGGGGAACGGGAACGTGTCGCGCAGCACCTTCGTGAGGTACCGCACGTAGGTGGGGTCGAACAGTTCCGGGCCGTTGGTGAACAGCACGATCGTCGGCGGGCGGACGCCGATCTGGGTCGCGTAGAAGATTTTGGGCGTCTTGCTGCCGGCCATCACCGGGTGGTTGGCCTCGACCGCGGCGCGGACCGCGCGGTTCAGGTCGCCGGTGCTCACCCGCACCGCGGCCTGCTTGTGCAGCTGCACCGCCAGTTGCAGCAGGCGCAGGACGTTCTTCCCCTCCTTCGCGGTGATGAACGCGATGGGCACGTGGTCGAGCATCGGGAACATGGCCCGCACGTACTCGGCCATCTTGTCGGTCGTCATGTCGTCCTTCACCAGGTCCCACTTGTTGACGACGAACACGGCCGGCTTGTTCTCCTCGACGATGTACTCCGCGAGCTGCTTGTCCACCCGGCTGATGCGGTGCCGCGCGTCGAAGAAGTGCAGCACCACGTCGGCCCGGCGGATGGACCGCTGCGCGCGGTGCAGGCTGTAGAACTCGATGTTGGTGCCGACCTTCGCCGACTTCCGCACGCCCGCGGTGTCGATGGCCACGTACGCCTTCCCGTCGCGCACGATGCGCACGTCCACGCTGTCGCGGGTGGTGCCCGGCACCTCAGACACGATCACCCGCTCGGCCCCCGCGAGGCTGTTGACGAACGTGCTCTTGCCCGCGTTCCGCCGGCCCACGGTGGCGAGCAGCAGCGCCGGCTCCGCGGGGGCCGTCTCGCCGGTGTCCGCGGGCAGCCTGGCCAGGACCGCCGCGTACAGGTCGTCCTTGCCGAGCTTCTGATCGGCGCTGACGCACAGCGGCTCGCCGTACCCGAGCTTGTTGAACTCGCCGGCCTGCTGCCCGAACCTCTCGGTGTCGGCCTTGTTCGCCACCAGGACCACCGGCTTGCGGATCGTGCGCAGCCGGGCCGCGACGTCTTCGTCGAGCGGTACGACGCCCTCGCGCACGTCCACCATGAACACGACGACGGACGCGGACTCGATGGCGAGCTGAATCTGCCGCTCGACGTCGGCGGTCAGGTCGTCCACGTCCACGATCCCGATGCCGCCCGTGTCCATCAGCTCCCAGACGCGCCCGCCGTACTCGATGACGGTGGACACGCGGTCGCGCGTCACCCCGGCGGTCGGGTCGACGATGCTGATCCGCCGCCCCGCGAGCCAGTTGAACAGCGACGACTTGCCGACGTTCGGCCGGCCCACGATCGCCACAATCGGAAGTGCCATTTTCAGGTTCCAGGGTCCGGGTTCCGGGTTCCGAGTTGTAGACCGCTCCGGTTCCTGCTTCAACTCGGCACTCCGGAACTCGGAACTGATCTCACCACAGCGTGTAGCCGCCGTCCACGACGACGGTCGTGCCGGTCACGTAGCTGCTCGCGTCGCTGGCGAGGAAAACAGCCACGGGCCCGAGTTCGTCCGGCTCGCCCATCCGCCCCACCGGGATGTGCCCCACGAACTCCTTCTGAAAGTCCGGCTTCTCCCCGAACCACCGGCGGTTCGGCGCGGTAAGGAACACCCCGGGGGCGATGGCGTTCACCCGCACCCCGCGCGGCGCCCAGTCGGCCGCCAGCGACTTCGTGAGCGCGCCGAGCGCGGCCTTGGCGGTCTCGTAGTGCCGCCCGCGGATGCCCTTGATCGCGATGGGGCCGGCGATGCTGGTCACGTTGATCACCGCGCCCCGGCCGCGCGCCAGCATCCCGCGGCAGAGCTTCTGCGAGCACACCAGCGCGCTGGTCAGGTTCAGGTCCATCAGCTCCTGCCACTGCGCGACGGGCATGTCCTCCGCGGCCACGTCGACGCGGCGCCCGCCGACGTTGTTAACCAGGACGTCGATGTCGCGCCCGAGGTTCAGCACCCCGGTGCACGCGGCCTCGGCGCCCGCGGGCGTGGAGACGTCGCCCGGCACCACGTCGACGCGGCGCCCGAGTGCGCTCAACTCCTGTTGTGCGGCGGCCAGCGGGTCGGTCTCGCGGCCGATCAGGACAAGGTCGGCGCCGGCCTCGGCGAGCGCCTGCGCCATGGCGCGGCCCAGGCCCCGACTGCCCCCTGTGATGGCCGCGAGGCGACCGTCGAGCCGAAAGCGGTCCAGAACGCCCATCGAGGTTTCTCGCCGTTCGCGCCGTTGAGGTGCTCCCAACTGCTTAACATATTACCGCAGGCCCCCAACGCGTCAGGCAATCGATGGCGAAGTGCGACGAAGGGTACCGGTGCGAGGTGTGCGGGCGGGACGTGGAAGCCGTCACCGACTCCGATCTGTACCTCCGCTTCGTGCTGGGCGAGGTGCCGCTCGAGTTGCTGCACCGCCTTCCCGAGCGGCACCTGCGGTGCAACCCGGCGCTGGCCCAGTACATCGTTCACCCCGGGTTCGCCCCGGTCGCGTGCGCCGGCCCGTTTTCGAAAGTGGGCATGGGCGCGGGGTACGTCGCCGCGGAGGAGGCGCGCGTGTCGCGCGGCCACCGGCGGCTGCTCGCGCTGCCGACGCTCGGGCTGGCGGTTCCCGAGTACCCGCTGCACGTCACCCCGGACGGCGGCCCCGATTCACCACCCGCGGAGACCCCATGAAAACAATGTTGATCACGGCCTGCGCGGCGCTCGCACCTGTGTGCGCGGCGCGAGCCGACGAGTCGGGCCCGAAGGCCGGGGAGAAGGTGCCGGCGCTCAAAGCGTTCGGCGTGGTCGGGAAGGTGGAGGGGAAGGAGGCCGACCTCGCGGCCGACCGCAAGGACGAGCCGACCGTCTACATCTTCGTGCAGGCGACGGACGGCGGCGTCCCGGTGGGCGGGCGCCCCGCGGCCCGGTTCATGAAGGAGCTCGACACCAGGATCGGCGGCGCGGCGGACCGGGCCGCGGTCGTCGCGGTGTGGCTCGGCGAGAAAGCGTTCGACAAGCACAAGGAGTACCTGCCGAAGTTCCAGATGTCGCTCAAGCTCGACAAGACCGCGCTGGCCGCGTTCGACGGCCAGAGGAGCGGGCCGGACAACTGGGGCGTGAACGCCGACGCTCACCTGACGGTCGTGGTCGTGAACAAGGGGCGGGTGGCGAAGTCGTTCGCGTTCACGTCGGTGAACGAGACCGACGTGAAGCCGGTGCTGGAGGAGTTGAAGAAGGCGATCCGGTAGCGTCACCGGCCAGCCGGGGGCGGCAGGTGCGCTCCGGGCTGGCCGATGGCCGACGACCGTTGACTACTTCCCGAGACTGTACAGCGCCTTGTCGGTGCGGATGTAGAGGCGGCTGTGGGCGATGGCCGGGGTGCCGAGCGCGCCCTCGCCGAGGTCGCTGGCCGCGAGCGGCTCGTAGTCGTCGGCCTTCGCGGACACGACCGTGGTGAGCCCGGTCTCGTTCAGGAAGTACACCTTCCCGTCGCCCGCGACCGGCGACGCGGAGTAGGCGCCCTTCAGCCGCTCCTTCCAGAGCTGCTTGCCGGTTTTCGCGTCGGAACACACCGCGAGGCCCTGGCTGCTGACCGTGAACACGCGGCCCTCGTACACCAGCGGCGACGGGTACCCGGTGGCCATGTCCTTCGCGGCCCACTCGGGCTTCTCGGCGACGCCCCTGTCCTCGATCTTGAACTTGCTCACGCCGCCGACCGGTAGGTAGATCGCGTCGGCCGCGAGGACGCCGACGGGCACCGACGCGCCGCCGGGCTTGAACGCCCACCGCTCGGCGCCGGAGACCGCGTCGTACGCCGTGAGGCCCTTCGGCCCGGCGAACAGGATCTCCGTGCTCGACCCGACCTGCCGCGCCAGCGGGGTCGTCCAGCTGATGTCGCGCGGGCGCTCGGTCTTCCAGACGTTCTTGCCGTACTTGGTGTCCACCGCCGCGAGGAACGACTCGCCCGCGTTGTCCATCGGCACGATGAGCTTGCCGGCGACGAGCACCGGGGACGCGGCCATGCCGACCGCGTTCGTGATGGTCGGGTAGTCGCCCACCAGCGACCGGTACCAGCGGAGCGTGCCGTCCTTATCGAACGCGGCCGTGTCCCCGGTGCCGAACAGCGCGTACACGCCGGTCTCGTCGGCCGCGGGCGTGTTGGCGGCCATGTTCGACTTGATGTGACACGCGGCGCTGCCGGTGGCCTGAAGCTGCCGGTGCCACAGCTGCTTGCCGCTGTCGGCGTCGAAGCACAGCACGTGCAGCCGGTCGCCCCGCGCGCCGGACGCGCACGTGACGTACACGCGGTCCCCGACGACGACGGGCGACGACGGCCCGCGGCCCGGCAACTCGGCGCGCCACTTCTGGCCCTTGTCCTTCGACCACTCGGCGGGCAGGTTCTTGTCCGGCGAAACGCCGGACGCGTTCGGGCCGCGGAACTGCGCCCAGTCGCCCGCGTGGAGCACGGGCGTCGCCGCGAACACGAGCGCCGCGGCCAGGAGATACCGGGTCATTTCTTCTCCTCCTTCGGTTCCTTGAATTCCGGCAGCCAGCCGAGCTTGACCGTTTGCGGCTTGCCGTCGATGGCGCCCTTCTGCTCCAGCGGGAGCGGGCCGCCGGTCGCGTCGCACACGCGCAACTGGAACTGCCAAGACTGCGCCCAGCTCTCCGTCTGGTTGTTCTGGGCCACCTTCACCAGAATCACGTTCTCCCCCTTCCGCAGCGTCCCCTTGCCGACGTGCGCGTCGAACGGGGTGCCGTGGTGGTACTCCTCGCGGCTGAACAGCTCCTTCCCGTTCAGAAAAATGCGGACCGCGGTGGGGCAGGTGACGCGGACCTCCGCCGGGGTTTCCGCGCCGGCAACGACCACCGCCCGCGCGTACGCGATCGCGTCCTTGTGTTTGGTGAGCAGCGCGTTCAGGTCGAAGGTGCCGGTCTTGTTGGCGGTCGCCGCGAGCCACTTCACCTCCACGTCGCGCTTGCCCTTGAAGGTGCCGTCGGTGCCGGCCGCCATCTCGGGCGGGTACGCGACCCCGAACCCCTTACCCCCGGTGCTGTCGAACGGGCCGACCAGCGACGTGAGCGTGACGAACCCGAACTGCTCGCTCACGCTCACCTTCCCGCCCTGGTCCGCGATCTTCTTCGCGAGCAGCTCCACCTGATCCTTGTCGCGGGTGAACGCGAACAGGTGCTCCAGATCGGCCTTGGCGGTCGGCCCGGCCTTCTTCTCGATGAGGTCCAGTCGGTAGGCGATGGCGTCGCGCCGCAGGTCGGGCGACTGGTCGTTGAGGCACCCGGGGAGCAGCCGCACCTTCGCTTCCGCGTCCTGTGCGACGAGCAACTCGTACGCGGCCCGGCGTGCGAGCGCGGCGCGCTTCGTGTCCTTCACGAACGCCTCGAGCCGGTCGGCCGGCAGCTTGCGCCCCGCGGCCCTCTCGTTCTCCGCGATGGCGTCGACCGCGGTGCGCAGCCAGTTGGCCGCGGCACCGTTGTCGTCGGTGAACGCGTCCAGCGCGGGCAGGAGCGCCGCGGCGCCCTTGCTCACGACCGCCTTCCACGCGGGCGCGGCGTCCTCGTTCCCCTTGCCCTCCTTGGTCACGCCCTTGAGCGCGGCCAGCGCGCGAAGGGTGTCGTCGTCGGCCCCGCGCGCCGCGGGCAGCGCGAGCAGCACGCCGAGGGCGGCGAGGGGAACACATTTCCAAAAGCGCATCGGTTGGACCCTCGAAAACTGGGAACCCTACTCGCAGCCCACCGCCGGCCCCGGGGCTCGGGGACGTCGGGCTTCACACCAGCGGCGTGCGCGTGCCCCCGGCGGCCTCCATCTTCTGGCGGAGGTCCGCGAAGTACGCGGTCAGTTCGTCGGCCGTCTTCACCGTGCCGCGCGAGCACGAGCCCGTAGAGCAACCGCCCTTCGACTCGGGCCCGCACGACGAGCACCCGCCGCCCTCGGAGCCGCACCCCGGCTCGCCGCAACCCGATGGCGGCGGCGCGGGGTCGCGCGTCACCGCCGTTTGCGCGAGGTCGAGCAACCGCACCTGGAGCCCGAACTTCTCGGAGAGGGCGGCGAACAGCGGGGTGGCGTCGCACGCGGCCCACGCGAGCCCGTGCAGGATGAGGCGGCCGTCGAGGGTGAGCTCCGCGTCAACGAACGTGAGCGGCAGCTCGGCGGATACGGCAGCCGCGGTCGCGTCCGCGAGCAGGGCCGCTTCGCGCGCGGGGAAGGTGCCGGCGAGTGCGTCGTCCTCGGCGGTCGCGGCGCGGAGCAAATCGCCTTCGGCCGGCAGGGCCGCGGCGAACGGCTCACGCGCCTCACCGAGCGCGAGCCCGGGCTCGACGCCGCGCGGCCCGCGGACCACGACGCGCGTGCCGCGCCGGGGCGCCGCGGGCGACGTGAACCGCCCGACGAACCCGGGCTTGCCGTACTGAACGAGGGTAGAAGTCACTTTGCTTCCTGCTCGAAGCCGAAGAACTCGCGCATGTTCTTGTCGTACTCGTGCTGCCCGCCCTCGGAACTGAGGTCGAGCCGCAGCTCGTTCACCACCTTCACGCTCAGGTCTTTCAGCCACAGGGTCCAGCACGCCGAACAGACGTCGTGGTGGATGCGAGCCCCGACGGCGTCGGGCACCGGCGGCCTGTCGAGCTGCCGGGCGCGCTTGCCCTCCATGCACCCGGGCCGCTCGCACCGGAAGCCGGTGCCCGGCGTGCCGTCATCGACCGGCGCCGCAACTTCCTTCTTGGGGACGGGCGCCCCGAGCTGCTGCAGGTGCTTGGCCATCGCGTCGCGCGGCACGCGGTCGCCGCGCTCGTCGGCCACGGCCCAGCCTTTCGTGAACACCTCAACGGCCTCGGCCGTCCTGTCGAGCTTCAACAGGCTCTCGCCGAGGAACTTGAACGCGGTGGAGAACTCGGGCGTGATTTCGAGCGTGCGGCGGAACGACCTCACCGCCTCCCCGAACTGCCCGTCTTCGAGGAGGAACTGCCCGAGCCGGTAGTGCGCGAGGTCGTTCTCCGGGTCCTCCTGCGCCATGTTGCGGAACCGTGCGATCTGGTCGGCGAGGTTGTTCATGGGGTGCGGTGCGCCGTGGGTGCGGGAGCGAATGACGTGGGTATTGTAGGCGCGGGCGCGAAGAGCCCACCCCCGGCCCCGCCCGCGGGCGGGGGCCGGGGGCGGGCCGGCGCTAGTTCGCCGGCAGCACCGTGACCGGGAGCTTGTACACGGCGGTCTTCTTCGACAGGCGGTCGGTCGCGGTGATCTCCACCACGAACTTGCCGGGCCGGTTCATGAACAGTGGGAACTGGAGCGCGAACGCGCCGTCGGTTTCCTTGACGGTCTGCAGCGCCTTCGCGTCCTGAACGTGCCGCCGCGGGGTGTCCAGCGTTTTGGTCCCCTTCTCGTCCAGAATCTGGCACACCACTTCCACGTCCGGCTGCTTGGTTTTCGCGTCGCGCTCGAAGGTCGCCACGCTGAACTGCACGTAGATGTTCTGCCCGACGAGGCCCGAGGTCGGCGCCGACAGCTCGCCGCGGGCGTCGTGCGTGGTGTACACCGCGACCACCCCGAACTCCTTCTTCGCCACCTCGAACTTGACCTCCAGCTTGCCGCTGGCCTTCGTCTTGGTGTCGGTCACCAGCAGCCTGCACGTGTACTGGCCGGCCGCCTGGTCGAGCCCCACGGTGACGAACGCGCGGGCCGGCATCTTGTTGCCCCGCAGGGGCACGAACTCGGTCATCTCGCGCGGCTCGACCTTCGGCTCGTTGGGCGGCGGCAGGATGCGCGCGCCGGCCGCGTTCACCACCTCCATCGCCATCGTGTACCGGGCCACGCCCTCGCCGTCGATCGAGATGCCGTCGATGTCGTACGCGATGAACAGCACGTCGCCCGGCAGCAACTTGGCCGCGTCCCGCGCCGGCCCGAGTTCGCCGACGGTGGTGCGCACGTTCGTGAGCTTCAACTCGCCGGCCGGCTGCGCGGGAAGGCCTGTCAGAACCGCGAGCGCAATCGTTGCCATCATGGTGATGCATCTCCTTTTAAGGGCGGCACAACTCGACCCCAGCGTCTCAACACGGTAATTGTGCCCGGCGTTGACGGTTCCGACCAGACCGGATGTTGCCGAGCCCATGCGCTTCTGCGGCGTGTGTCGGGGCGCACGAATGTACCGGCAGCGGCGAACTTGGAAAAATGGCGAAGTGCCCTTCGCGGGACACGTCGGACGTGTATCATTCCGGTGGCTCGACGGGTCGCGTGTCCGTGACGCGACGGACTAGAGGCCAACGGCACTGCTTGGTCGCGGTGCCCGCGGCGTGGTTTCGATGAAAGGGGGTGGTCCCGTGCCAAGTGACCATAGTACGAAGGGCCGGCTGTCTTAACGGCCGCACTACGGGCGAACCGTAAGCCGGCCGCCCACAAAGAGCCGCCGGGGGCGTATCTCCCCCGGCGGCTCGCTTTTTTTCAGGACCGAGTG
>JBJSXS010001015.1:0-2459 GCA_046086545.1 Gemmata sp. | reverse complement strand
GCCTTCAGATCGACGGCGTACCGCTCCGTCTTCATCCCCGCAAGGAAGGAGTCCTGGAAGGGTTCGAGCTCGCCCGTGTCCCACGGCTCCAACCCATTAAGGAGGTGCGAGGGGATGCTTTTGGTGCCGCACACGAGCACGTCGTCAAAGAAGTGCTGCACCTCACCGGCCACCGGGTACCAGTTCGTTTTCGTGACCGAGCGGCTGCGCTGGACCTCGTTGCCGTTCGCGTCCTTTTCGGTGTAGTACTCGGTCTCCTGGTAGTCGTCGCCGCGCATCCCGGTGTACTTCGTGTACGTCATCGCGTCGTAGGTCCAGTACGGCAGGTACACCGGCCCGAGTTGCCCGAGGTTGGCGAGCTTTTTCAACTCGGTCGGGGCGAACCAAAGCCCACCGACCCACCCGTCGAAAGCGCCGCGCGCGGCACGCAGATCGACTCGGAACGGGATGAGCGACTCCGGCGGCAGCATCCCCTCCACCGCCTCGGGCTTGTTCTCCAGGTGCGTGCCGCAGAACGGGCACAGGTCGGTGACGACCTTGTCCTCCAGCAGCACCGTCGCGCCGCACCCGCTGCAATTCGTCTGCGTCGAGCGCCCGGCGATGCCGCCGACGTTGCCCTTCACGAGCTTGCGCGCGTACTCGTTGAAGCTCCGTTCCGCGACCTCGCCGCCCGCGTCTTCGACCTTCGATGTGTGCCCGCAGTACGGGCACTTGAGCGCGCGCTCCCGCGGGTCGAACTCAACCTTCGCACCGCAGTTGAGGCACGGGAACAGCTTCCCCTGCGGCGGCTCTTTTGAGACCGTCGGCTCTAGAACGACCGGGGGTTTACCCGGCGTGGGCAGTGGCGGCGGAGCTGCGCCCGGCAGCGGCGGCGGGGCGTCACCAGGCAGCGGGGGCGGGGTAGACATGGTGGGGTCGTTTAGAGTGAAGGCGGCCCGCCTGAGGTAAGCACCGCCCCCTTACCGGGAGAGGAAAAGTTACATTCCCGGGACGCTTGACATTGCCGGTTCGCAGGTATTGCTCCCGAAGCTATCGCGAAGTGGGGACGCGAAGTGTCGGTACCTTACGCCGGTGGGAGCGGGGGCGGAACCGCGGCAAACAGCGACGCGAGTTCCGGCACATTATCCGCAGCCACCCAACCCGCCATCCCGGTGCGCCACACCAGGGTCGCGCGCGTGACGCGTCCGGCGCTGACGTGCCCTTGCAGGGTCGCCATGTCGAACGGACCGGCCTGCGCGCCGTTCATCGCCGCGTAGAACGGCACCGCGCCCGGCAGCGGGGGCGGTCCACTGGCGCTCGCAGGGGGAGCGGTGTTCGCCGGGGTGACGACGCCCGATGCGCCCGCGGCGCCGGCGAACGCGCCGCCCATCTGGTTACCGATGGCGACACCCGCGCCGAGGCTCGCCCCGAGGCCCGCGATGCCGCCCGGGTTGGCCGCGGCGGTCGGAATCGCCTCGGCGGTCTGGAACTTCGCGTACTGGTCGAGGTTCCCAAGTACGGACATCTGCGACCGCTTGTCCAGCGCCGCTTCCACCTCCGGCGGGAGCGAAATGTTCTCCACGAAGAACTGCGTCAGCGACACGCCCATCTTCGCCATTTCCGGCGCTATCCGCTCAAGCGCGATTTTCCCGACTTTCTCGTAGTTGCCCGCGAGGTCGAGCATCGGGATTTTCGACGCGCCGAGCGCGTCGATGAATCGCGACACGACCACGTTGCGGAACTGGGCCGAGATTTCGTAGAGTTCAAAAGAGGGGTCCGTGGAAACGAGTTCCTTCAGGAACGTGCCGGGGTCGGTAACCTTGAAGGCATAGTTGCCAAACGCGCGGAGTCGCACCGGGCCGAACTCTGGGTCGCGGTACATGATGGGGTTCTGGGTACCCCATTTCTGGTTCGTCCACTGCCGCGTGGAGATGAAATAGACCTCGCACTTGAACGGCGACTCGAAGCCGTATTTCCAGCCCAGAATGGTAGACAGGACCGGCATGTTCTTGGTGTCCAGCGTGTACATGCCGGGCACCTTGACGTCGGCGAGTTGCCCCTCTTTCACGAAGCCGGCAGCCTGCCCTTCGCGAACGACAAGTTTGGCCCCGTTCTTGATCTCGTTCTTGTGCCGTGTGAAACGATGTGCCAAGATCTCGTTCTGGCTCGGCTCGGTCCACTCGATGATGTCGATGAACTGGCCAGACACCCAATCACGCAGTCCCATAACAACTCCCTGCTAAGTGTTTTGTGTGGATTAACTTATGGTGCGCTCAGCTGACACGGAACGCAACCAAATAGCGACCGTATCGGGTAGTTCGCTACGCGGGTGCGATTCTTAGAGCCGGTTATGCACTTATCGGCAGTCGTGCCGCTAAGTTAGGTTCATGAGCACGAAACGGAAGTCGTACCCGAGTGATGTCTCGGATGTCGAGTGGGAGTTCCTGGTGCCGTACCTGACCCTGATGCGGGAGGACGCG
>JBJSXS010001014.1:0-5906 GCA_046086545.1 Gemmata sp. | reverse complement strand
ATCCCGCAGCAGGCGCTCGTTCTGCTGAACGACCCGGAGTTCGTGGAGGCCGCCAGGGCGTTCGCCGCCAAGACGATCACGGAGGGCGGGGGCGGCGACGACGCCCGCGTGCGCTGGGCGTTCGAGCGGGCCACCGGGCGCGCCGCGACCCCCGAAGAGGCTCGGGTGCTGATGGGGGTGCTGAACAGGCACCGCAAGCAGTTCGCGGACAAGCCCGACGAGGCGAAGAAGCTGCTCGCCGTCGGTGACGTGCCCGCACCGAAGGACACCCGCCCGGAGGAACTTGCGGCGTGGACGAGCGTGTGCCGCGTTGTGCTGAACCTGCACGAGACGATCACCCGTCCGTGACGCCCAGCCGCGAGCCGCGCCTGCCCTGACCACAGAGTCGCAATGATTCAGGCACTGCCATCGGAAACGCGCACGCGCGCGCTCGGGCTGTCGGCGGTGGGCACCACGCTGCACGCGGTGTTCGGGCTGGCCCTGCTGGTCGGGTACGCGGCCTACGTCCCGGCCGCGAAGCGCGCGTTCGACGAGTGCGGGGTGCGGCCCCCCGCGGTCACCCAGACCGTCGTCCGGCTCTCGATGTGGGTCGCGGACAACTGGGCGCTGCTCCTGCCGGCTGGCGCGGCGGCGCTCGCGGCCGACTTCGCGACCACGTGGGCCCTGGCCCGCCGCGGGCGGTACGCGGTGCTGTGGGTGGTCGCGGTCGGCGTGACGCTGGTCGCGCTCGTCGGGGTCACCACCTGCGCCGCCGAGGTGCCGCTGGCGAAGATGCGTGCGGGGCCGGCCCGCTGACCTGTTCAACTGCTCTGATGCCCGGCGCGCCGCGGCGCGCCCACACGGCTCACAAGGGAACTGCGATGGACCTCCTCCGAACTGTCCGGTTGCACCAGCGCCGCACCTTTCTGACGCACGCGTGCCGCGGGGTCGGCGCCCTCGGGCTGGCGTCGCTGCTCGGGCCGCGGGCGGCCGGCTCCGGGCCGAAGGGCGTCGTCGAGAGGCCGCACGTCGCGCCGAAGGCCAAGCGGGTCATCTTCATGGTGATGGCCGGCGGCGCGAGCCACCTGGAACTGTTCGACAGCAAGCCGGAACTGGCGAAGCGGCACGGGCAGCCGATGCCCGAGAGCATCACCAAGGGGCAGCCGATCGCGCAGCTGCAGGGGAACAAGCTGATCTGCTTCGGCCCTCAGTGGGGGTTCAAGCGGCACGGCCAGAGCGGGCAGGAGATGAACGAGCTGTTCCGGTTCTTGCCGGAAGTGGCCGACGACCTGTGCATCGTGCGGTCGTGTAAGACCGAGGCGATCAACCACGACCCGGCCCACACGTTCATGAACACCGGGTCGAGCGTGAGCGGGCGCCCGAGCATGGGGAGCTGGCTCACCTACGGCCTCGGCAGCGAGTCGGCCGACCTGCCCGGGTTCGTGGTGCTCACCTCCAACGGGCGCGGGGGCCAGAACCAGCCCATCGCGTCGCGCCAGTGGTCCGCCGGGTTCCTGCCCGGCAAGCACCAGGGCGTGCAGCTCCGCGGGAAGGGCGACCCCGTTCTCTACCTCACCAACCCGCCCGGGGTCGGCCAGGACCAGCAGAAGGACGTAATCGACGCCGTCGCGAAGCTGAACCAGCTGCAGAACGCGGCGGTGGACGATCCCGAGGTCGCCACCCGCATCGGCCAGTACGAACTCGCGTTCAAGATGCAGACGAGCGTTCCCGCCCTCATGGACCTGAAGGACGAGCCGGCCAAGGTGCTGGAGAGCTACGGCACGACAGGGGCCGACGGGTCGTTCGCGGCCAACTGCCTGCTCGCCCGCCGGATGGCGCAGAAGGGCGTGCGGTTCATCCAGATGTACCACCGCGACTGGGACCACCACGGCGGCATCAAGGACGGGATCAAGCTGAAGGTCGAGGAGATCGACCAGCCGCTCGCGGCCCTCGTCAAAGACCTCAAGCGCCTCGGAATGTTCGAGGACACCCTGATCGTGCTGACCGGGGAGTTCGGGCGCACCCCGATGTCGCAGGGCGGCAGCGGGCGCGACCACCACATGAAAGGGTTCAGCGTGCTGCTCGCCGGCGGCGGCATCAAGCCCGGCGTGAGCTACGGCGCGACCGACGAGTTCGGGTACAACGCCGAGCAGAACGTCTTCCCGATTCACGACCTGCACGCGACGATGCTGCACCTCCTGGGCATCGACCACGAGCGCCTGACGTACAAGTTCCAGGGCCGCGACTACCGGCTCACCGACGTGCACGGGAAGGTGGTGAAGGAGATCCTCGCCTAGTTACACCCCCGTTGCGCCTTCTCGGGTACAGTCGCGGAAGTCACCTTAAGGGGGTTCGCGATGAAGTACCTCGTTCTCGCGGCCGTGTTCGCCGCCGGCTACCTGACCGCGCACCTCACCGCGCCGGGTGGCGCGGCCGATCAACCCGGCACGCCCCCGACCCCGGCGAGGGTCGAGCCGCCGAACCCGAACATCGACTTCGCCGCCCACATCGTCGCGGCGCAGAACGCGCAGAAGCACCGCGAGTCGCGCCGGCTGTCCGAAGCCGACTTCCTCAAGATGAGCAAGGAAGAGGGCGTGATCGTGCTCGACGCGCGCAGCAAGGCGATGTACGACCTCCTGCACATCGAGGGCGCGATCAACCTGTCCTTCCCCGAGATCGACATCGAGAGCCTCAAGAAAACGCTGCCGGACAAGGACGCAAAGGTCCTGATCTACTGCAACAACAACTTCACCCCGGCGGCGGGCCGGCCGCAGCCGAACCAGGGGCCGGGCCCGGGCGCACCGGTGGACCCGGTGACCGCGAAGGCGAACCTGGCGATGCGGCCCAAGTCGGCCCCCATGTCGCTCAACATCTCGACGTACACCGCGCTGCACAGCTACGGGTACAAGAACGTGTACGAACTCGCCCCGCTGCTCGACCCCGCCAAGACCAAGCTCAAGCTCGTCTCGACCCGGAAGTGAGAGCCGCCGCCAGAGCACAGAAACGGGAACTGCCCGCGGGCCTCTTCTTCCGTCATCTCCTTTGCAGCGCCGCCCGTCCGCCCTTATGATGAGAGGCGCTCGCGCGTAAGCGCCGGCCGCGTTCGCGGTGCCCTCCTGTGCCGCACGTCGCTCTCCCGCTGGTGCTGCGCCTCAACATGAATGTCCGCACCCTCTCCGCCCTCGCCCTTCTGGCCGCCGCCGTCGCTCTGGTCGGGTGCGCCCGCAAGCCGCCCGAACCGGTCAAGACCCCGCCGGCCGTCGTGCTGGTCGCGCACCCGGTCGTTCAGAAGGTGAACGACTACGAGGACTTCGCCGGCCGCACCGAGCCGCACAAGGTCGTCGAACTCAAGTCCCGCGTGACCGGGTACCTGAAAAAGATCTACTTCAAGGACGGGCAGGACATCAAGGAGGGCGAGCCGCTGTTCGAGATCGACAGCCGCACGTACCGCGCGGAGCTGGAGAAGGCGAAGTCGGCGCTGAACAAGTCCGAGACGCACCTGCGGACCGCGACCGAGAACTACGCCCGGGCCAAGCAGTTGTACGACGCGGGCAGCGGCGGCAAGGAGGACCACGACCTGAAGTTGGGCGAAAAGGCCGAGGCCGAGACGGACGTGGCCGCGGCCCGTGCCGCGGTCCAACTGGCGGCCACCAACCTGCGGTACACCCGCATCACCGCCCCGTTCGACGGGCGCCTGAGCCGCCGGTTCGTGGACGAGGAGAACCTCATCAAGGCCGACGACACGGCCCTCAGCACCATCGTGCAGCTGAACTACGTGTACGCCACGTTCGACGTGTACGAGCGCACCGTGTCGCGGGTGCGCAAGCTGATCGAGAAGGGGGCCGTCACCTCCTCGCGCGAGGAGCCGCGGGTGGTGCAGATCGGGCTCGCGGACGACGACGGGTTCACGCTGACGGGCCTCATCGTGTTCGCGGACAACCAGATCGACCCCGGCACCGGCACCCTGCGGGTGCGGGCCGAGATCATGAACCCGCGCATCACCCGCGCGCCGTGGTACATGCTGTCGCCGGGCCAGTTCGTCCGGGTGCGCATGCCCATCGGCCCGCCGCACGAGGCGGTCCTGGTGCCGGAGAAGGCCATCGGCTCGGACCAGGGGCAGAAGTTCCTGTACGTGGTGAACGACCGGAACGAGGTCGAGCGCCGGAACGTGCGCGTGGGCCAGCAGTACGGGCAGGCGCGGGTGATCGAGGACGGGGTGGTGAAGACCGCGGACCGGGTGATCGTGGACGGGACGCTCCGGGTGCGGCCCGGCGCCGAGGTGAACCCGAAGCCGGCCCCGCCGCAGAAGCTACCCGCCGAACCCGCACGCGCCGAGCGGGCCCCGCCCCCGCGGGCGAGGTAGCGGACCGCGTGTCGCCGTCGGCCGCCTCCTCCCAACGCGCTCCCCGCATGATCGCACGGTTCTTCATCGACCGGCCCATCTTCGCCACCGTGCTGTCCGCGGCGGTCACGCTCGCCGGCGCGCTGTCAGTCACCGCGCTGCCGGTCTCGCAGTACCCGAAGGTCACGCCCCCGACCATTCAGATCGACTGCAACTACCCGGGGGCCAGCGCGCAGGTGGTGTCCGAGACCATCGCCTCCCCCATCGAGCAGCAGGTGAACGGCGTCGAGGACATGCTGTACATGACCTCGCAGAGCACCAGCGACGGGTCGTACACGCTGACCGTCACGTTCAAGAGCGGCACCGACCTGAACATGGCGCAGGTGCGGGTGCAGAACCGGGTGAACCTCGCGTTCTCGCAGCTCCCCGAGGTGGTGCGGGCCACCGGCATCACCACCCGCAAACGGTCGCCCGAGCTGCTGATGACGGTCGGCATCACGTCCCCGCCCGAGAAGGGGTTCGCCGACGGCCGGTACACACAGCTCTACCTGAGCAACTACGCGGTGCTCAAGCTCAAGGAGGAGCTGCAGCGGCTCCCGGGGATCAGCGACGTGACCATCTTCGGGCAGCGTGATTACGCGATGCGCCTGTGGGTGGACCCGGACAAGCTCGCGGCGCGGAACCTGACGGCGGCCGACGTGCTGGCCGCGATCCGCCAGCAGAACGCCCCGATCGCGGCCGGGCACGTGGGCCAGCCGCCCGCCGGGTCCGGGCAGCCGTACCAGTTCACCCTCGCCGCGCTCGGCCGGCTCGTGGAGGTCGAGGAGTTCGAGCAGATCGTGGTGAAGCGCGGCCCCGCGGGGCAGCTGGTCAAGGTGAAGGACGTGGCGCGTGTGGAACTCGGCGCCAAGTCGCAGGACGTGGCCAACCGGTTCAACGACAAGGCCACCGTCGGCCTCGCGATCTTCATCCTGCCCGAGGCGAACGCCATTCAGGTCGCCGAAGGCGTTAAGGCACACATGGCGAAGGCCAGTAAGGACTTCCCGCGCGGCATCACCTACGACGTCGGGTACGACACCAGCCCGTTCATCCGCGAGAGCATCTTCGAGGTGGTCAAGTCGCTCCGCGACGCCGTCATTCTGGTCGCCATCGTCGTCCTGGTGTTCCTCCAGACGTGGCGCGCCGCGATCATCCCGCTGGCCGCGGTGCCGGTCGCGATCATCGGCACCTTTGCCGCGATGGCGCTGGCCGGGTTCACGATCAACAACCTCACCTTGTTCGGGCTGGTGCTGGCGGTCGGCATCGTCGTTGACGACGCCATCGTCGTGGTCGAAGCGGTGCAGCACCAACTGGACAAGGGGCTGGCGCCGCGCGCCGTGACGCTGAAGGCCATGCAGGACGTGTCGGGGCCGATCGTCGCGGTCGGCGTCGTGCTCGGCGCGGTGTTCGTGCCGTGCGCGTTCCTGTCGGGCATCGTCGGCGCGTTCTTCCGGCAGTTCGCGCTGACCATCGCGGTCAGCACCCTGATCTCGACGTTCAACTCGCTGACGCTCAGCCCGGCGCTGTGCGCGCTGCTGCTGAAGGG
>JBJSXS010001013.1:0-3716 GCA_046086545.1 Gemmata sp. | reverse complement strand
GAGCAGGTGCCGGCGGTGTGGTACGCCCCGACCACGACACCCGCGGACCGGCGGCAGGTGGTGCGGTTGCTGATCGACCGGGTCGTGCTGACGGTCGATCCGACGGACGACCGGATCGCGGTGCGGGTGGAGTGGGCCGGCGGTGCGGTTCGGGAACAGACCGTCCGCCGGCCCGTGCGCGGGTACCGACACCAGCGGGACTGGCCGCAGTTGTCGGCCCGCCTGGCCGCACTCCACGAGCAGGACCAGGCGCCGGCCGAGATCGCGGTCGCTCTCAACGGGGCGGGCTTCCGGGCGCCCAAACGTTCCGCCGACTTCACCGCCGGGATGGTGCGACGGTTGCGGGCCGATCTCGGATTACGTCCGCGGGTATCGCGGTCTGCGACCGCGATCGGGGTGCTGGCGGACGGCGAGTGGTGGTTGCACGAGTTGGCTCGTGAACTGGGCGCGTCGCCGCACACGCTGCACGGGTGGCGGAACAAGAAGTGGGTGCATGCCCGCCAGGTCAGCGGGCGCGGCGGCCCGTGGGCGGTGTGGGCGGGCGGGTCGGAGTTGGACCGCCTGCGAGAGTTGAAGGCGTGCCCGCGGGTGTGGGCGAACCGCGAGCGGCTGGCCCGGGTGCGGGTGCCGTCGCCGCGCGTGTAAGAACTTGTTGCGGCTCGGTCGCCGTCACGGAGTCGGCGATCGGGCCGCGCACAACTTGTAACTTGGAGGTCAGTGTGGCAGGTCCATCGAGAACGGGCTGCACTGGGTGTTGGACGTGGTGTTCCGGCAGGATGAGAGCCGCGCCCGAACCGGCCACGCGGCGGCGAACCTGGGGCTGTTGCGGTGCGTGCCGGTGTCGCTCCTGAAGCGCACGAGAACCAAGGGCAGCGTCAAGACCCGGCGCATGAAGGCCGGGCGGGGCGACAACGAGCTGCTACACGTTATCAAAGGAATCACGGCCCCATAAAGTGCGCACGCCCTGCCTGTCACCCAGACGACAGGCAGCCTTTGAAAATCGACGAAAATCAGTGTAATTCAAGTTCTTTTGATAAACGGGAGTGTATCGGAATCGAACCGACTGACCCCGTTGTTCACGGGGTCCACAGGTTTTGAAGACCTGGGCCGGCACCAGCCGTGCAAACACTCCCAACGAGCGCCCGCTGTCATTCTGGCGACCGCGGCGGACACAAACAAGGCGGCTATCCGAGGCGCAACTGCTCCCCCAGGCGCTTGAGGCCCTCCTCGACGGTCACCTTCGGCTCGTAGCCCAGGTCGCGGCGCGCCGCACCGATGTCGTACCAGTGCGAGGTGGAAAGCTGACCCGCCACGAACCGCGTCATCGGTGGCTCGCCCGACAGGAACGGGAGCCACCCGTAGGCCCACTCGAACACGCGCCCGGCCAGCCGCGCTTTCCACGCGGACACGCGCTTCGTGACCGGCGGCGCGCCGGCCTCGTCCAGCACGCGGGCGATGAACGGCCACAGCTCCACCGGCTCGCCGTTCGAGATGAAGTACGCTTTGCCCGCGGGCGGCGCGCCGATGTCCAGCCGGTCGGCGGCGTCCAGCTGCGACTGCGCCGCGTTGTCGATGTACGTCACGTCGGCCTTCACCTGGCGCGAGCCGATCCGCTTGAGCTTGCCCGCCTTCGCCGCCGCGACGATGCGCGGGATGAGGTGCGGGTCGCCCGGGCCGAAGATCAGGTGCGGCCTGAGTGACACCGTTGCGAGGTCCGGACCGTTCGCGGCGAGGACGGCCTTCTCGGCTTTCGCCTTCGTCTCGGAGTACGCGGCCTCGAAGCGTTTGGGGTACGGCAGCGACTCGTTCGCGCCCTCGTTGTCCCTGCCCGCGTGAACGACGCTCGGCGTGGAGGTGTACACGAGGCGGCGCACGCCCTGCGACTTGCACGCGGCGATGACGTTCTGCGTGCCGGTGACGTTCGTGCTGTAGAAGTCCGCGTACCGGCCCCACACGCCGGCCTTGGCCGCGACGTGAAACACCACGTCGCAGCCGGCGACGGCGCGCTCCACGTCGGCGGGGCGCGCGAGGTCGCCGAGCGCCTGTTCCACGCCAAGCTCATCGAGCCACGGGTACCGCGACCGGGTGAACGAGCGCGCGGCGTCGCCCCGGGCGCGGAGCAGTCGCACGACCGCGCCGCCCAGGAACCCGCCGCCGCCGGTCACCAGGGCTCTCATGTGCTCGCCTTCGACGCCTCCGGGGTCCACGTCGGCCCGAGTTGCTCGTCCGCCCACGCCGCGAGCTTCTCGCGGAAGATTTTGCTGTTGTGCCGCACGTCCACCGGGAAGTTCGGGTGTTCGAGGAACGTGGTGATGCCGCGAGTGTGCCCGAACCGCGCGCCGATCTCTCGCAGGCGCGGCTCGACGACCGGCAGCCGCACCGGGCGGTCCTTCGGCGCCGTCGGCCTGACGCACTCCACGCACAGCACCGGGTGCGCCGCCCCGTTTCGGTTCACGCCGACGAGCGCCGTTCTTGCGACGCCGGGCACGGTGTTGAAGATCGGTTCCACCATGTCGGTGAACAGTGTGCCCTGCGGGGCCACCACGCGATGGGACTTCCGGCCGCAGAACCACAGGCGCCCGCGGTCGTCAGTGTAACCGACATCGCCCATGCGGTGTAGCACGGCACCGGTCTTCGGGTCGCGAATCTTCGCCAGTTCGGTCGCGGCCGGCCGGTTGTGGTACTGCCGGGTCACCACCGGCCCGCGCACCACGAACTCGCCCACCTCGCCCGGCGGCGCGAGCAGGTCGTCGCTCCACTCCGCGATCGGCTCGTCGCTGATGCGGATCACGCGCACCTCCATCCCGGCGACCGGGCGCCCGACACACACCCCCTTGCCCTGGTCCGTAAGGTGCCGGGTGGCGCCCAGGATTTCGCGGCTGCCGATGTTCGCGACGGGCAGCGCTTCGGTGGCGCCATACGGCGTGAACACTTCGGCGCCGTCGGCTAGCAGCATAACGAAGCGCTCCAGCGACGCGGCCGACGCCGGCGCGCCCGCGGAGATGACGCGCCTGAGCGACGGCAGACCGCCCCGCCCGGCTAACTCGCCCAACCGCCGGATCACCGCGGGCGAGCCGAACATGTTGGTGACGCCGAACTGCCTGATCTGCGCCGCGGCCTTGTGCGGGTCGAGGCGCGCCGGGCGGGTCGCGTCCATGTCGGGGATCACGCACGTCATCCCGAGCGCCGGCCCGAACAGCGCGAACAGCGGGAACGTGCAGAGGTCCACTTCGCCCGGCCCGATGCCGTAGGTCGCCTTCAGCGTCTCGACCTGCGCGGCGAAGACGCCGTGCGTGTACACCACGCCCTTCGCGACCCCGGTGCTGCCGCTGGTGAACAGGACCGCGGCCGGTTCGGCCGCGCTCGGCTCGGGGATCGGGTACGGCCCGCGCGAGCGCCCCTTCGCGCGCAGGCGGGCGAGCGACGTGTGGCAGCTCAGGCGCCAGTTGCCGGCGCTCACGGTGAGGCGCACGCTCTTGCGGGCCCAGCCCAGCACGAGCCGGGCCGCGTGCGCCTTCGCGACCCCGACGAACGCGGCCGGTTCCGCCTCGGCCAGGCACCTGCCGAGGTTCGTGGTGCCCATGCCGGGGTCGATCAGCACCGGCACCGCGCCGACCTTCAGCAGCGCGAACGTCAGGGCGAAGAAGTCCGGCGACGGCGGCACCATGAGCGCGGTGCGCGTGCCGCGCGCGACGCCGGCCGCGTGCAACCCGTGG
>JBJSXS010001012.1:0-4175 GCA_046086545.1 Gemmata sp. | reverse complement strand
CGTCGGGGAGCGTGCGCCCGCCGGCCGCCTCGAGCGGGTCCAGTCCGGCGCAGCCCGGCGCGGCGAGGAGGGCGAGGACGGCGACGGCGCGCAGGGTCACCCGGGCTTCACCTTCGGCGGCTTGCTGCCCTTCTTGTCGTTGCCCTTGTCGGGCGGCTTGGGCGCGACGACCGGCGGGAACCCGTTGAACTGCCGCCATAGCTCGTATCCCAGGGTTACCCGGTTCAGGAACACCCAGCCGACCGCCTGATTCCCTTGCCGCAGGTACAGCCCCTCCGGCCACTCGTCCTCGTCGTACATCCGCTCCGGTTCGACCAGCACCCGGAACCGCCCGTTGCCGTCGTCGGTCGGGTCCATCTGCCGCACCCGGCCGCCGAACGTGCCGGTGGCGACCGACGGCCACCCGGCGAACTGCACCGCCGGCCACCCCTCGAACTGGAGCCGCACGTGCGGCCCGCGGCCGGTGGCCTCCGTGTGGGCCGCCACCAGCGGCGCGTCCACCCCGTCGATCAGCAGCTCCACCACCCGGTCGGTCGCGTCCGGGACGATCACCGCCAGCTCGTCGCCCTCTTTGACGAACTGCCCGGGCTGCCCGTCGGCCGACACCCGGAACACCACCCCGTCGCACGGGGCCTTGACGAACCGGGCCTTGAACCGCTCGATGCGGTTGTCGATCTCCTGCAGCTCCCGCTCGACGGTGAACATGTTCTGCTCGGCCCGGCGCAGCTCGCGGCGGGCGGTGGCCACCGCGGACAGCCCGGCGGCCTCGGCCTGGAGCACCAGCGAGTCGCCGGTGAGGAGCGCCGCGTCGGCCCGCTTCACCTCGGCCTCGGCCCGGGTCACGTCGGTCGCGGCCCGGTCGGCCCGCATCTTCGCCTCGTCCCGGTTCAGCCCGGACTCGAGCCCGCCGAACTGCTTGTCCTTGAACAGCCGGTCGAACGTCTCGAACCGGCGCTGCTCGAACGTCAGAGAGAACTCGTTGTTCTTGCGGGTCTGCCTGGCCACGTCGATCAGGAGCGCCGCCGCCTCCCGGTTCGCCTTGGCCGCCCCGACCGCCGCGGCCGCCGCCTTCTCCTGGGCGGAGACCGCGAGCCCCTGTTCGGCCACCTCCTCCGCGGCGGCCATTTTCCGACTTGACAGAAACTTCCGCTGCGCCTCCAGCCGCCCGGCCAAGTCGGGGTCGTTGTCGTCAATATCGGCAATTCCGTCCCCGGCCTTGACCCGCGACCCTTCGACCACGTGCCACTTGCGCACCTGCCCGCCCACCAGCGCGGTGACCACCTGCTTGCGCTCCGCGGGGGCAAACGCGACGACCTGCCCGCGCCCCTGCACCGTCTGCTGCCACGGCACGAACAGCAGGGCCACCGGCGACAGGGCGAAGGCGAGCGCCAGGAGGCGGGCGACCCACCGGGTCGGGCGCGGGGTGCGCACCCGCCCGAGGGCCGCGAACGGCGCGTCGGCGCTGAACGGGGTCATGCGTGGCGGTCCTCCGCAGGGGGCGCGAGGTCGATCACCCGGTCGCACAGCCGGAGCACGGCCGGGTCCGTCGAGGCGACGACCAGCGTCCAGGGGGCCGCGCGGTCGAACAGGTGCGGCAGCAGCTCGGCGCGGGCGCGCGGGTCCAGGGCGTCGAGCGCGCGATCGAGGATCAGGAGCCGGGGGCGGCCCACCAGGGCGCGGGCGATGCACAGCCGCAGCTCCTCGGTGGCCGAGAGCGGCGCGCCGGGCGCGAGCGGGGTGTCCAGGCCGTGCGGCAGCGCGTGAACGACCGCCGACAGGCCGACCGCCCGCAGCGCCGCGCGCACGTCGCCCGTTGACAGTTGCGCGCGGCCCACCCGGACGTTCTCCAGCACGGTCCCGACGATCACGTCCGACCCCTCGACCAGCGCCACCTGCTCCCACAGGCTCTCCAGCGACAGCCCGCGCAGGTCGATCCCGTCCGCCTCGGCGCACCCGTGGGCCATCTCGCGCAGCCCGCACAGCACCTCGAACAGTGCCGTCTTGCCCGCGCCGGGCGTGCCGACCACGGCCACCCGCTCGCCCGCGGCGATGGCGAGGTCGACGCTCGCGAGCGCCCGGGGCGCGACGGACGCCGCCCCGCGCACCCGCACCGCCATGCCGCCGGCGGCCGGCCCGAGCGGCTCCCCGCCCTCGCGCTCCAGCGGCAGGTCGGTGGCCAGGCCCAGCTTCTCCGCCCCGCTCAGCAGGTCGTAGTACGCCTCCGCGTACTTCCCCAGCTTCGCGGCCGAGGCCACCACCAGGGTCACGATCAGCTCTGCCGCGACGAGCTGGCCCAGCGTCAGTTGCCGGTTGATGACCAGGTACCCGCCCAGCCCCAGCAGCGCCGTGCCGGCGACCACCTGGAGGCTCAGGGCGAACACCGTCTGCCGCCACACGACGCGGAAGTGCGCGCGGCGGGCGGCGACGTACTCGCCGGTGAGCCGGTCGGCGCGCTCCAGCGCCAGGTGCCGGCCGCCGGCCAGCCTGAACGCCCGCGGGCACCGGAGCAGCTCCTCCAGCCACGCGGCCACGTCGTACTTGGCGTGCGACTCGTGCAGGCAGGTGCGGACCCCGCCCCACCCCAGGGCGAACACGGCGAACGCGACCGCCAGCAGCAGCAGCACGTCGAACCCGAGCAGGAACGGGTGGTAGAAGGCCAGCACGACCATCCCGACCGCGGCCGTCACCGCCAGCGCGACCCCGTCGAGGAGCAGGTACGCGAGTGCCTTCTGCACGGTCAGAACGTCGAAGAACCGGTTGGCCAGTTCGGGCCCGTACCGCCCGTCGAGCGCCTCCAGCTTGAGCCGCGGGAACCGGCGCGCGTAGTCGGCGGCGACCCGGACGAACAGCCGCCGCTGGATGCACTCGACCACGTACACCTGCATGGCCCGGACCGCCGCGGCCAGCCCGAGGCACGCCATCAGCACCCCGGCGAGCGCGACCACCGGCCACATGAGCACGCCGAACGCGACGGTGTTCACCAGCGCCTCGACCGCGATGGGGGTGGCCAGCGACAGGACCGCCACGACCCCGGCGAACACGGCCACCGTCACGGCGTCGCGGCGCTCCGGCAGCAGCAGATGTCGGAGCCGGACGAGCGGGCGGGCCGGCGCGTGCCCGTGCCCCGCCGCGTGGTGCGCCGCCGGTTCGTGGCCCCCCGATGCGTCCCCCATCCGCCCCGCCCTCCCACCGACACCGGACCCGACGCCCGCGGCGGATCAGATCGCCGACGAGGTGCGCTGCCGCGCCGCCGCCGCGCTCGTCGGGTAGTAGTACGCCGCCAGCGGGACGAACTGCCCGCCCGCCGGGTCGTAGGCGAACACCTCGCCGCTCTCGATCTTGTACACCCACCCGTGCAGGTGCAGGTCGCCCTTCGCCAGCCGCGACGCGACGGCCGGCAGCGTCCGCAGGTTCTCCAGTTGCACCAGCACGTTCTCCTCGATCGTCGCGGTCAGCTGGGCGGGGCCGCACAGGTGGCCGTAGTTGTTCCGAACGATGCGCCGGGTGGCCGCGGCGTGGCCCAGCCACGCCGTCACCGCCGGCAGCTCGGCCGCCGCCTCGGGGAACAGCAGCCCGTGCATCGCCCCGCAGTGCGAGTGCCCGCAGATGATGATGTCCTTGACCCCCAGCCCGGCGACCGCGAACTCAATGGTCGCGGCCTCGCCCCCGCCGGCCGCCCCGTGCGGCGGAACGATGTTCCCGGCGTTGCGCAGGATGAACAGCTCGCCCGGCTTGGACCGCGTGAGCAGGTTCGGGTCGATGCGCGAGTCCGAGCAGGTGATGAACAGCGTCTCCGGGTTCTGCCCCTTGGCCAGCTGCTCGAACAGCCCCTGGAGCGGGCGGAAGTCCTGCTGCTGGAACGCGTGGATGCCCTGAATCAGCTTCTGCACGGCCTGGCCTCCGGGAACAAACAAAAAAGCCGGGGAAACGCGCCGCGGCGCGTCTCACCGGCTCCTCCCGTCGGGCGCTGTTGCACCCGCCGGGCCGAGGCACTCGGTTGTTCGGGCCACCTACGGCCAGCGTCGGGCGCGCCGCGCCCCCCGCCGCCCCCCTGTGGCTCACCCATTCATACCCGCCGGGGTGTCGCTCGTCAACGCGGGCGGCCAAGAAGCTGAGCGGGGGGCGCCGCGGACGCGCCCGCCGGTGCGGGTGCTGCCGGTGCGGGCTGCCCCGCG
>JBJSXS010001011.1:0-7795 GCA_046086545.1 Gemmata sp. | reverse complement strand
GCGGCCGTACTGCACCGTGAACTTGCCCGGGGGCAGCAGGATCGTTCCGCCGTCGTGCCGGTAGACCTGCTTCTGGAAGAAGAGGTCCGGGGCGAGTCGCTTCGCCTGCGGCGGGTACACGTGGCCGCTCGCGTCGGTGATGAGGAACCGGCCGGTTGTTGGCTTCCCGTCGAAGTCGGTCACGTTCACCTTCACCGGGACCGCGGGGCGCACCTCGAACAGCACCGGCACTTCCCCGCGAAAGCCCAAATCCTGGTTCCCCTGCCCGATGTCGAACCCGATGGTGGCTTCGCGCTTGCCGCTCTCGCCGGAGTAAAGCAGCGCGATCGCGTACTCGACCTTCAGCCCGCTGAGCGTGTCGGTCATGGGCGGCTGCGTGAAGATTTCGGCGCCGAGGAACCGCTCGACGACCTTCGGGTCGTCCTTCGGGCCCTTGTCGGTCCGCCCGCTGAACCGGTCGCCGGCTTGCGGGCTGATGATCTTGAGTTGCTTCTTCACGGTGCTGTCGTTCAGCACCTTCACCAGTACCGGGGTCCAGCCCGCTTGCTGGAGCGATGTGCTGCCCGGCCCCTTCGCGACCTTCACCCGGGCTTCGGGGTTGATCTGCACGGCAAAGAGCACGTGCTTGTCGAGAGCCTCCTGTACTTTCTGCGCGTCGTTGTCTGCGATCGCCTTCGCGAGCTGCTTGTTCGCGTCTCCGGGCAGCGGCGTCCCCAGGAAGTCGAGCGCCTTGACCAGCCGGGCCGCGTTCGCCGCGAGCGGTTGCCCTTCGACGCCGGCAACCGTGGGCACGTCCGCGGCCCGTGCCAGCGGGGTGAGCGCGAACAGCACGCAGAGCGGGAGTGAGGTTTTCATCGGGAGAAGGGCTCCTGCGAGGTGGGACTGCCACCCTTGTACCCCCGCGCGCGCCGAAAAGCTATAATTCACCTGCCGTTACATCTGGGGCTACGTGAGACGGACACGAAATGAAGATCGTGAAGTACCCGCACCCGGCGCTGCGCGTGAGGGCGAAGCCCCTTGCCGCCATCGACGCGGACGTGCAGAAGGCCGCGGGCGAGATGCTGGAACTGATGTACCGCAGCGAAGGGTTGGGGCTGGCCGCGCCGCAGGTGGCGCTCGACTACCAGCTGATCGTGATGAACTTCGTGGGCGAGCACGACCGGCCGGACCAGCAAGTTGTCGCGCTCAACCCGGTCATCGTCGAGCACCGCGGCGGCACGGTCAGCGACCGCGAGGGGTGCCTCAGCTTCCCCGGCCTGTACCAGAACGTGCGCCGCGCGAAGACGGTCGTCGTGCAGTACTACGACCTGCAGGGCAACAAGATGGAGATGACCTGCCACGACCTCGCGGCCCGCGTGTGGCAGCACGAGATCGACCACCTGAACGGCGAGCTGTTCATCGACAAGATGGGGTCGCTCGGGCTGGCGCGGAGCAAGCGCGACCTGGAGAAGTTCCGGGCCGACTTCGAGAAGGACAAGAAGAAGGGCGACCTGCCGCCCGACCTGCAACCGGTCGATTGAGTCGGAGCGGTCGGTGTTCAGTTTTCTGGCGGCACTGGCACTGCAAATCGCTCCCCCACCGCCGCTGACTCGGCACTGAATACGGAACACTGTAAACGCGATGCAAATTGTGATGATGGGAACGGGCACGTTCGCGGAGCCGACCTTCGAGGCCCTCATGCGGGCGTTCGGCGCGCGGGTGGTCGGGCTGGTGACCCAGCCCGAGCGCGACGCGGGCAACAGGCGCGGCAGCACCCGGCAGACCGGCAAGGGCATGGCGAACATCGCGCGCGGGGCCGGCGTCCCCGTCGCACAGCCCGAGAGCATCAACTCGCCCGAGGGGTTGGAGCAACTCCGCGCGATGCAGCCTGATCTCCTCGTGGTCGCGGCGTACGGGCAAATTCTGAACCCCGAGGTGCTCGCGACCCCGACCCGCGGCACGATCAACGTTCACGCCTCGTTGCTGCCGAAGTACCGCGGCGCGGCCCCGGTCGCGTGTGCCATCCTTGGCGGCGAGACGCAAACCGGTGTAACCATCATCAAGGTGACGCCCGGCCTCGACTCCGGCGACATGATCCTTCAGGAAGCGCTCGACATTCTCCCTTCGGACACAACGGGCACGCTCGAAGCCCGGCTCGCGGAAGTCGGCGCGCGGCTCGCGGTCGAAGCCGCACACAAGTACGCGGCCGGCGGTCCGGTCGAGGGCGCCGAGCAAGACCCGGCCCTTGTGACGAAGGCGCCCAAGATCAAGAAGGAGTTCGGCCTGATCGACTGGGCGAAGCCCGCGGACCACATCGAACGCTTCATCCGCGCGATGCAACCCTGGCCCACCGCGTACACGTTCCTGCACCGCCCCGGCAAGGAGCCGATGCGCGTGATTGTGAGCAAAGTGGGCGCGGTGCGGCGCGTGACGAGCCACTGCGAAGCTCGGCCGGGCGCGTTGGTCGATAACGCCACCAGCGGGTTTTGGGTGCGCTGCTCTTTTGCGATGCCAACAGAGCTGCTCGAAGTCCTCGAGCTCCAGCCCGCGGGCAAGAAGAGGATGACGGCGGATGAGTTCCTGCGCGGCTGCCCCGCCGTTGAGGGAATGCGGTTCGGGCCGGAAGTGCTGTCATGATTACCGCACGACAGGTCGCGGCCGACGTGCTGAACCGCTCGCGGTCGCGCGACGGGTTCGCCGCCGAACTCATCGACGCCGCGCTCAACGCCGCGAAGCTCTCCGCCCAGGACCGGCGGTTCGTCACGCAACTCGTCTTCGGGGTGATCCGGCGCGCGGGCACGCTCGACGCGCTCCTGAAGCCCTTCATGCACATTCCGGCCCACGCGGTGCAGCCGCGCGTGTGGGACGTGCTGCGGCTCGGGGCGTTTCAGCTCACGTTCCTCACGCACGTTCCCCGGCACGCGGCCGTTAACGAGACGGTGGAGCTCGCGCCTTACGTCGGCGCCGTTAAGGCGAAGGGGTTCGTCAACGGCGTGATGCGACGCGTGTCGGAGTTGGTGACCGACGAGTTCACCGAAAAAGCGGGCGCCGGCGCGGTGCCCGTTGATTTCTCCCCCTCTCCGCTTGCGGGAGCGGGGGGCGCCGCTTCGCCGCCCGGAGCGGGGGAGCCGGCACAGCGCGGGGCGGCCCCGCCGTTCCTCGAAAGCTCAGCGCCCCCGGCCTCGAAGAGCCGGCCGCCCTCGCCCGCAAGAGGCGCGGGCACAGCACCGCGCTACCGCAAGCTCTCGCGCCCCGTCCTCCCCGACCCCGCGAGCCGCCCGGCACTGTACTTCTCTGCGGCGTTCAGCTTCCCGCAGTGGCTCGCGAACCGGTGGCTCGAACGGTACGGCCCCGAGGAGTGCAGTCGTCTGGGGTTCTGGTTCAACGCCCCTCCCCCTCTGTGGGTCCGCGTGAGCAAGCTGCGCGAGAGCCGCGAGAGCTACCGCATACGGCTTGCCGCGGCGCTGATCGAAGCGGACCCGGGCGGGCACCCGCAGTCGCTACGCTTCGCCGAGCACCACGCAATCCGCGACCTGCCCGGCTATGCGGAGGGCGACTTCGCGGTGCAGGATCACTCCTCGATGCTGGTCGCGTCCGCGCTCGGCGTGCAGCCGGGAATGCGAGTGCTCGACGCGTGCGCGGCTCCCGGCGGCAAGGCCACCCACCTCATGGAGCTGATGGACAACCGCGGGAGCGTCACCGCGTGTGACGTCGACGCGAAGAGGCTCGAAACGGTCGCCGCCCTCGCTCAGCGGCTCAAGCTCGGCGGCATCGAAACCGTTACCCTCAAGGAAGGCGCTGAGTTCCCGCCCGGGCCGTTCGACGCGGCGCTGGTAGACGTGCCGTGCAGCAACACGGGCGTACTCGGCCGTCGGCCCGAAGTGCGGTGGCGCCTCAAACCCAACGAGCTCGAACACCTCGTGCGCCTTCAAACCAAGTTGCTGATCCTCGCGTGCGAGCGCGTGAAGCCGGGCGGCGCGGTGGTGTACTCGACCTGCAGCATCGAACCCGAAGAGAACGAGGGCGTGGTGAAGGCGGTGTGCCGCGGGATGCGGTCCGTGTCACTGGAGGCCGAACACCGCGCCGTGCCCGGGCACCCGTCCGACGGCGGGTACTGGGCGCGGCTCCGCCGCGCGAAATGAAGGGGCGAGCCGGCGAGGGCCGAGACAACGGAACCGTGCGTCTTGTCTTCTCGCCCCCTCGCCCCTTCGCGCGGTCACCCCTTCTCTCCAAAGGGTTGCCCTTGACGCCGTTCGCCCTCCTTGGTTCTACTCGCGTAGACGCTCGCGCCCTCACCCGGGATACGCTTATGGCCACGGACACGGCCGCACTGCCCGCTGCCCCCACCGACCCGACCACTCGCCTGTGGCAACTGCCGGCCCTGCTGCTCGGCATCGGCGTGTTCGTGTCCGCGTGGCAGGGGTGGCTACCGGTCTTCAAAGGTGACCCGGGCGCCGCGTTCGCGCGTGGCGTCGACGAACTCAAAAGCAACTACGAGAAGCTGTCGCCGGACCCGGACGAGCTGAGGGCGGCGCTGAGCAAAGTGGCGCAGGGCGTGGACCTGTACCCGGCGCACGCGCCGGCGGCCCGGTTCCACCTGGGCAGCGGGTACTCGCGGCTGGCCGAACTCACGGTCCCGCTCGACGAGGCCGGCGGGTACTGGAAGCTCGCGCGGCAGCACTTCGACCTGGTCACCGACAAGCAGCTGCGCGACCCCAACGACGTGCCCCGGCTGTCGTTCCGCGCGGCGAAGGCCCGCGCCGCGCTCGGGCTGCCCGCGGACACCCCGCCCGCCGAAATCGTTCTGCTCACCCAGGTGCTTCAGACGGCGCCGCCGGGCGACGAGGGCGGCGAGACCCGGCGCCTGGTCGCCGACCTCGCGCTGCGCCAGAACCCGCCGGACGTGGCGCAGGCGAAGATTTCGCTGACCCAGTACCTGCACGGCGCCGGGGTGGCGACCCCGCAGGCGGCGCTCGCGCGCGCCAAGCTCCGGCTGGGCGAACTGCACGTGCGCGCGAAGGAATACGACCAGGCGCGGAAGTGGCTCGCGCAGGTCGGCGGGGACTCGCCGCCCGAGGTGCTCGCCCCGGCCAAGGCCGCGCTCGCACGCCTGCTGGTGGCCGACGGCGACTACGCCGGGGCCGCGAAGGAGCTCGAGGCCCTGCGTGCCGGGCCCGGCGTCCCGGCCGTGTACCGCGCCGGCGCGGCCTACGACCTGGCCGTCTGCAGGCTCAAGGAGCGCAAGCCGGACGAGGCGGTGAAGCTGTTCGAGGAGGCCGCGAAGGGGACCGGCGAGGAGGCCGCCGCGGCCGCGTTCCGGCTGGCGGAACTCCACCTCGCGTCCCCCGACCCGGTCCGGCACCGGGCCGCCGCCGACCTGCTCGCCGACGTGGTCAAAGGGGCCGAGAAGCCGGCCGACTACAAGGGCCAGTTGGTCAACCTGAGCGAGGTCCAGGGGGCGTTCGAGCTGGCCATCAACACGCTCCTGGCCGACCGCGCGTTCGAGCCGGCGCTCGCGGCGGCGGACGCGTTCCGGCGGGTGTCGGCGGCCGGGCGCGAGCGCGAGAAGCGGGCCGAGGTGCTGGCCCTGTGGGCCGAGTCGGCCGGGAAGGGCGGCGGCGACGCGAAGGGGCTGTTCAGGCGCGCGGCCGACGCGTACACCGGGCTGGTCGCGGACCAGCCCAAGAGCGACGGCAAGCTCGAGATGCTGCGCCGCGCCGCCGCGCTGTACCGCAAGGCGGACGCGCCGGCCGAGGCCGCGGTGCGGCTCAAAGAGGCGGCCCAACTGCCGGACGTGCCCGATCCGCTGAGCGGCACCGTGCTGCTCGAACTGGCCGACGCGATGCTCGCCGCCGGGCAGACGGCCGAGGTGTGGCCCGTCATCCGGAGCGCGCTGTCCACCGGCGCGGGCACCGCGATGCGGTACCGGCTGGCGCGGCAGTTCGTGGACTCGCGGCACCCGGGGCTGGTGCCCACCGGCCGCGCCCTGTTCGAGCAGATCGCCAAGCAGCAGAGCGTCCCGCCCGAGGACCGCGAGTTCCACGAGCGGGCGCTCACCGAACTGGCAAACGACCTGATCCGGCAGGGCAACTTCGGTGACGCCGAGGCGCGGCTGCGAACCCAGCTGAGCATCTACCCGACCGGCCCGGAGGCGCAGCTCGCGAAGCTCCTGCTGGGCGTGTGCCTGCTCCAGAAGGCGGCCGCGACCGCCACCGCGGCGCCCGACGCCGCCAAGATGCGGGCCGAGGCGCTGACCACGTTCAAGCAGATCGTGGTGGACTGCGACGCGGCCGAGAAGCGGAACGGCAAGCTGACCGACCGCGAGGGGTGGCTGCGGCTCCAGTCCGCACTGCGGGTGCTGCAAACGCACCAGCAGATGAAGAAGCCGCAGGAGCTGCTGTACGACGCGGCCCCGCTGCTGGACCGGCACAAGGGCACGGTGGAGGAGTTGATCGTCCTCAGCCTGGTGTACCACGCGTTCAAGCAGCTGGGCGACGCGGGCAAGGCGAACGACACGCGCGAGCGGATGCGGGACGCGTTCGACAAGCTGCCGCCGTCCGCGTTCCCGCAGCCGACCGGCGAGTACAGCCGCGACTACTGGCTGAAGGTCTGGTTCGCCCCCGACCCGAAGTGACGGTTCCTGTCTTCGCCCCCAGGGGCCGGGCGGCACCGCCCGGGCGAGTGCGCGCGAGCAGGGCGGGCGGCCGCCTCACCTCGCCGGCTTGTAGCCCGGCGGCGCGACCACGACCTCAAAGTCGCTCCCCTTCACCTTGCGCAGTTCGTCGTGAAGAACGGGGATGCGCTCGTCCGGTGCGCACGACAGCGCCCAGTCGATGCCGTTGTCCGCGACCAGCATCCCGTACTTCTTGAGCGCGTCGAGGATCACCCTGACTTCCGCCGAGAATTTCGAGGTGTCGAAGTCTTTGCGCAGGCGGATGCGCTCGCCCATCCGCGGCAGGCTCTCGTCGGTCTTGCGGCTCGCGTAGTGCGTCGCGGGGTACACGTACGCGCGCCGCGTGTTCACCACCGTGACGCGCATCGCGTGCTCGATCGCCCCGCGCTTCAACTCGTCGTACCGGATGATCGAGGGGAAGATGGGCAGGCCCGCGGCGTCCGAACTCGTCCACCCGTCGGGGCGCAACTTGTTGCTCTTGAGGTCGAAGGTCGCCTGGCACGCGGCCTGCCAGCCGCCGTCGGTCTTCTTCAGCTGGTAGAACTCGTACAGCATCCGGTTGGTCGGATCGACCACGATCGCGTGCCGGTCGCCGTTCTCCTTCAGCGTGTCGCGCTGCACGTCGTCGAGCGTGGTGCCCTTCAGCCTGGGGTTGCGCTTGTAGTTCGCGGGCCACCCTTCGATCGGCACCCCGTCCGGCAGCGGGTACGGCCCCTTGTCGGACTCGTCGGGGTAGCTCACGAGTTTCAGGTCGATCTTCTTCTGGTCCGGCGGGACCAGCACGAAGCTCATGTCCGGGTTGTACCGCAGCGGCTTGTTGGCCCCGATCGACGCGACGATCTCCTTCGACTTCGGGTGCAGCGGCCAGTCGCTCACCACCAGGTTCCACGGGTTGTCCTCGGGGAACACCTCGAGCGCCGAAAGAATCACGTCGGCCTCCGGCGTGTCGAACATCACCGGCTTCGTGAGCGCCGGCATTTTCGCCTTGCGGACGCGCTCGACCCGCGCCGGGTCGCCGCTGACGACGTGGCTCTTCGGCTCTTGCGCGGTCGCGCACAGGCACGCTACCAGCAGCGCGGGGAGAAGCAGTTGGCGCATGAGGAACCCCCTGGCGAGAGACCAGTCTCCCCCCGACAGTCGCCC
>JBJSXS010001010.1:0-2443 GCA_046086545.1 Gemmata sp. | reverse complement strand
GGTCGGCACCGGCGGCACCGTCAGCGGCGTCGGCAAGTACCTCAAGGAGATGAACCCGAACGTGAAGATCGTCGGGGCCGACCCCGAAGGGTCGGTGCTCTCGGGCGGGTCGCCCAAGGCGTGGAAGGTGGAAGGCATCGGCGAGGACTTCGTGCCCAAAACCTTCTCCAGCAAGTACGTGGGCGACTGGGTGCGCGTGGGCGACGCGGAGTCGTTCCACACCGCACGCGCGCTGGCCCGGCGCGAGGGCATGCTGCTCGGCGGCAGCACCGGGACCAACGTCGCGGCCGCGCTCCGGTACGCGCGGCGGCTCGGGCCGGGGCAACTGGTCGTCGCGCTCGGGTGCGACACCGGGCGCAACTACCTGAGCAAGTTCTTCGACGACGGCTGGCTGGCGCAGCACGAGCTCGCGTACACCGAGGCGCCGGCCCACTCGGTCGGCGACCTGATCAAGAAGCGCGGGGACCGGAAACTGGTTCACATCGCGCCGAGCGCGACCGCCGAAGAGGCCATCCAGCTGATGGAGGCGACCGGCATCTCGCAGTTGCCGGTGATGGACGCGGGCAAGCCGGTGGGCAGCGTGCAGGAGGTGTCGCTGGCCCGCATCCTGCACGACGGCAAAGACCCGACGGCGGTGCTCATCGGCGACCTGATGGCGCGCCCGCTCCCCACCCTCGACGTGCGGACCCACCTGGACGAGGCCTATCGGTTGCTGCTCGCGGGCTACACCGGCGTGCTGGCCACCCAGGACGGCACCGTGGTGGACATCGTCACCCGCATCGACCTGATCCACTACTGGGATCGCACCCGCGCGGAGTAGCGGTAGAATGAACCAGAGGGGCCCGGCATGCCGTTGAACACAGATGGGACGAATGGTGACCCGCTCGCGTTCCTCGCGCGCTGGTCCGATGCCGTGGCCGCCGCGCTCGCCGCGCAACTGCCGGCCGACCGGTTCGCGGCGGGGCCGAGCCGCACCACACGCGCGCAGGCGGCGGACGCGGTCGCGGCGCTCGCGGAGCCGGTCGAGGCCGCCCCGGCGCTGCTCGCGCCGGCGCGCCTCACCGACCGCCTGTCCGTGGAGGTGACCGACACCGCCACGGGCGGAGCCGCGGCGGCGGTGCTGTTCGTGACCCCCGACAACAAGGCCGACTCCGACGGGGCGCTCGCGTTCGCGGTGCGGGCCGCGGGCCTCATGTCCAGCGGGGCCGGCGTCGTGATCGTGGACGCGCTGCCCGGCCCGGCGGGCTGGGCCACGCACCTGCACAGCCTCACCGGGGTGTACCCCATCGCGAAGCGGGCGCGCGGCGCCGACGCCCCCGTGCTGGCGGTTCACCCGACCATCCAAAACGGCTCCGCGTGGTTCGCGGTGTGGCCCTACACGGTCGCACCGGGGTTCCCGCTGCCTACGGTGCCGGTCGCGGTGCGCGGCGCGATGCACCTCAAACTCGATCTAGAAGCCACTTACGCCGACGCGCACGGGCGGGGGCACCTGTCCTAGGAGTTCGCGGAGGGGCCCGATGTGTTTCTCGGCCGAAGCCAGTTTCGCGGCGGGCGACACGCTGGCCCCGGCCGCGGTCTACTGCCCGCGGGCCGCGTGGGTCAAGAACCCGCGCCTCCTCCCGGTCGCGCTGGTGCCGGCCGCGTTCGCCGCGCAACAGGTGGCAGAGGGGGTGGTGTGGCTCGGGCTGCACGACGGGGACGCGGGTCAGGTGCGCGCCGGCGCGCGTGTGTACCTTTTCTTCGCGCTCGCCTTCTGGCCGTTCCTGCTGCCCCTTCTGAACGCGATCCTTGAAAGGCGCCCGGCTCGCGAGCGGGCTTTTGCCGCGCTCACCGTCGCCTCGCTCGGTTGGTTCTGGGCGCTGTACTACCCGCTCCTTACCGAGCCGGAGTCGTACCTCACGGTGCGGGCCGTCCGCCACTCGATCCTGTACTCGTACACCGACCTCGCCGTGTACCGCTACGTGCCGCGGCCGGTGCTGCGCGTCCTGTACGTTCTGTTCACGGTCGGGCCACTGTTGACCGGGCCGAACGTGCTCGGGCGGTTGCCGGGCCTCATCGTGGCGGCTTCGGTGCTGGTGGCCGCGGCCCTGTTCGACCACGCGTTCATCTCGGTGTGGTGCTTCTTCGCCGCCGGGCTGTCGCTGTACCTGTGCGTAGCCTTCTACCGGATGACGGCCACGGCCCCGACCCCGCAACCCGCGTAGCCCCGGAGCCTCGCTCATGACCCGTGCCCTCTCTGCTGTTGCGCTCGCGCTCCTTGCCGCCGCGGGCGCGAGAGCGGCCCCGCCCGCGCCCGGGTACAGCGCGAAGGTGAGCGTCAGCGGCCCGACGCGACTCGACTGGACGTTCGTGCTGTCGAAGCAGAGCCTCGCGGACCCGCCCGCGAAGATGCTCGGCGACGGGTACGACTCGGCCAGGCAGAGCTACGAGCTGTTCGTGCCCG
>JBJSXS010001009.1:0-13218 GCA_046086545.1 Gemmata sp. | reverse complement strand
CTTCCCCCCCCCCCCGCTTCTCGCCTTCCGGACCTACTCGATGATCTGGACGGCCTTACCGTCGGCGCCGCGCTTGTAGAGCGGCAGGTGGCGGTAGTACACCTCCAGCGTCAGCAGGCACATGGCGGTGGCGCCCAGGCGCCCGCAGCTGCCGCCGATGTTGCCGGACTCGTCCCAGCTGCCGTTGTCGTTGTCCTTGCGGTTCTGCTGCTTGATGAGCCAGTCGCGCATGCCGCCCTTGCGGGCGCCGTCGGGCCCCTTCGGCCCCTCGTTCCACGTCTTCCAGTCGTCGCCCTCGAAGAAGTGGACCACCTGCGTGGCGTAGTAGTAGTAGTACATGTTGCTGACGCGCTCGGTGACCGGGCGCGGGCCGTGCTTCATCAGCCCGCCGACGCCGTCGATCATGCCGGGGTGCACCGGGCCCCACTCGGAGATGTAGTACCGGCACAGCAGGCCGACCGCGGTCAGCGCGGTGCCCGGGGCGGCGCCGGCGTTGTCGTTGTACCCGTACATGCTCTTGCGCGACCCGGCCGCGGCCAGGTCCAGGAACCTGTTCGCCTTCTGGATCACGCGGTCGTCCACCACCAGGTCCTTGGTCAGCTTGGCGGCCTTGAGCGCCTGCACCTGCCAGCCGACGATGCTGGTGTCGCCGTTGCCGTTGTTGCCGTAGCCCCAGCTCCCGTTGGACCCTTGCGTGCGGGCGATGTAGTTGATCGCGGACTGGGCGTACGGCCGCAGCGACGGGTCCTTGGTCATGCCGTAGGCCTCGCACAGCGCGAGGGCGGCGATGGCGTTGGCGTACACGTCGCCGCTGAGCCGGCCGGCGTTGGCGCCGCTGGGCGGGGCCAGCTTCATCAGGAACCCGAGGCCCTTGGCGACCACCTGGTCGTAGCCCTTGAAGTCCTTGTCTTCGCGCTTCTTGTGGGTGACGCCGGCGGCCAGGAACGGCAGCAGCGCCATGCCGGTGGCGCCGGCCCGCTCCTCCTTGTGGCTGCCGTCGTACACCCACCCGCCGTCGCCCTTCTGCTGCTTGGACAGCCAGTTCAGCCCCCGGGCCACGGCCGCTTCGCTCTCCGCGTTCCCGCCGCCCTCTTTCAGGAGCCGGGTCTTGGTGGCGCCCGAACGGCCCGCGGTGTTGCCGGCCATCGTGCCCGCGTTCCCGGTGACGCCCTGCATGAACGCCCCGGTGTCGCCCGAGGTGCCGGCCGCGCCGACCTCGCTGGTGGCGATGCCGGGCAGCGCGTTGGCGTTCGAGTTCTCGGCCTCGACGTTCGGCTGGCCCACGTTGTCCGTGGTCACCTTCTCGTCCACCGTCTTCTGGTCGATCCGCTCGATCTCGGGCAGCGCGGCCTGGATGTTCGAGTCCACCCCGATGTCGTCGTTGGTCAGGTTGTCGTCCTTCTGCTCCTCGGTCTTGTCAGCCGTGGTGCTGACCACCGTCTCCGACGACCGCGTCTCGGCCCGGCGCGTGCCCAGCACCAGGATCGCCAGCGCGATGATGCCGACGTGGATGGCGCCGCTCACCACCCACGCGGGCACGTGCTTCTTGACCAGCCGCTCCTGTGCGGTCTCCTCCGCGGCGTCCAGCCGGCGGATCACCGCAGCGTCCGCTGCTTTTGCTTTCTGGCTCACGGTCGTTCTCCTCGGGTCGGCCGCGTCGCGGCCAGAGCTCGCATCAGGTCCGAAATCAGAGTCACAGGGTCGGCCCGCCGCGCTACGCGACCGGCGGGGCCGCGCTCGGGTCGAACGGGTTGCGGTTCCGCACCGCGTCGATCTCCGCCTTCGCCTTGCGGTCGCCGCCCCGGTAGTACAGGGTGAACAGCCCGGCGCTGAGGATCAGGAGCGCCCCGGCGACCAGCGAGGCGCGGATGAACCCGCCCCACGCCCCGGCCGTCGGCGGGTCCGGGTCGCTCCGCGGGACCGCGGTGCGGCCGATCAGCAGCGGCGCGTACTTCTCGACGTTCTTGCCCGGGTTCTTCTCGTCCGGTTCGGCCGACTCGTACCGCATCCGCTTGAAGTAGAACCCGGCGAAGGTCACCCACTGGTTCACCCGCCCGTTCGGCTCCAGTTCCGGGACCGGCTCGGTGAACAGGACGCACATCGGGTTGCCGCGCGGCTCGTTGGCCGGGATCAGCCACCCCTCGTACAGCTCCGCGACGCCCGCGGCCGCGAGCCAGTCGTTCACCGGCGCCCGCTTCAGCGAGATCAGGCGGCCCTCGAACTTCACGCACCTGAGCTTGTGCGCGATCCGGCTGTCCTTGAACAGGTCGGCGAACGACAGGTCCGCGTTCGCGTGCAGTTCCAGCTCGGCGGCCGGGAACCGGGCCGCGTGCAGGACGATGCGGTTCTCCGCCGCCACCTCCGGCCACGTCGCCTCCGTGGGGCTGGACCGGATCATCTTAGTGTCGTCCTTGATGAACTCATAGAGGCGCTTCTTCTCCAGCGCGACCGGGCCGCCGTGCGGCACCGGCGGCCCGGCGGCCGGCGTCAGCCCGCGGCCGATCAGCAGCGGGATCGACACGACCGCGTTGGCCTGGTCGCCGGGGACGCTCATCGTCTTGAAGTAGTACCCGCTGGCGGTCACCCACGCGTCGGCGTCGAGCCACTCGTCGGGCCTCTTCGCCTTCACCGCGGCCAGCGACTCGGGCAGGTCGATGAACACCAGCGACACCGGCGTGAGCGGCGACTCGTCGACCGGCACCAGCCGCGCCTCGTACAGTTCGGCCACGCCCTGCACCTGTAGCAGCGGGGGCGGCACGAGCCGGCGAACGCAACTCAGTTTGCCGTCGAACCGGAGCAGCTCGGTGCGGTACGACCGGCGCGCCTGCGAGCGGGTCAGGTCGAGCGGGACGAGGTCGCGGATCGCGTACTCGTTGAGTTCGGCCGGCTGCTGGTTCTTCGCGTGCAGGACGAACTCGATCCACGCCTCGTACTCGAACCGGTTCACGTCCTGGCGGGCGACCGGTTTGAAGTCCTCGGCCGCCTGGAAGATGCCCCGGTCGCGGTCCTTGATCTGGAGGCGCTCGAACGCCTTGCGCCGCGGGCTGTCGGCCGGGAGCGGGTCGCGGTTGTCGAGCGGGCCGCCGGCCTCTTTGGTATCTTGTTTCGCAGTCGGTGGTTGCGACCGGGCGGCTCCGCACACAAGCGCGCCGACAGTCACCGCCGCGACGAGCGCGGCGAGCTGACATCGGCGTGTGTGGCTTACGAGCCGACCGGACATGAACACTCCTCCGACACCAGTTTGACGGTTGCCCGAGCCGGAAGTTCCTGTTTCCGGTGCGGTTTCTTCCGGTGCCCCATTCTCGGGCACCGGCCGCGCGAAATCAACTGGCCGAATCTCGAAGGGGAACAACGACTTGAGGACGAAAGCCCGCGCCCGTACACCGCCCGGCCTCAGGGCTTGCTCTGGAGCAGCGAGGGCGACAGGTCGGTGAACCCGGCCCGGATGCCCACGTCCACAAGCTGGACGACGTAATCCTGCAACAGTTTGGGGTGAATTTCGAGCGTCAACTTGCCCGTCTTCTTCTGCTGCTTCAGCCCCTCACTGAGCGCGAGCAGTTCCTTCTGATACAGCTTCACGTCGGTCCCCAGGTTCTTGCCCTGGGCCGCGGCGCTGCCCTCTTCGAGCAGCGTCATCTGCTCGATGGCGCCGCCCTCGGTGGAGATCACGCGGACGATGTAGTGGATCGGTGCGTCCGTTTTGAGCGGGTCGGGGAGGCTGGCCCCGCCGCCGTCCTGCTTCGGCAGCGACAGCATGATCTGGCCCTCGGTCGGGGCCGGCTTGAACGTCATGATGAAGAACGCGAGCAGCTGGAACGACATGTCCAGCATGGGCGTGATGGGCAGGTCCGGCTCGACGAAGTCGGTCCCGGAGTGCTTGCGTTTGTGGCTTGCCATGTGTCACCCTCTGCCCTTCTGCCTGCGCTAGCCGCCGGTGGGGTCGCTGTGGATGGTGGCGCGGAGCTGGACCCGGGCGTACCCGGCCTTGCGGCACGCGAGCATGATGGCCGAGGTGTGCTCGAACCGGCACTCCTTGTGGACCCGGAGGATGATGAGCGTGCGCAGCGGCTTGTCCTCGTTCCCGGGGCCGGCGGCGCGGCGGTCCTCCTTGGCCCGCGAGATCAGGATGATCTCCAGGTCCTTCGCGTTGCCGGTCTTCATCTTGTTGCCGAGCGAGTCCACCGGCTGGTCGTTGGGCGGGAACACGACCGTCCCCTCGGCGTTCACGTTGATGTAGTAGATGTAGTTCTCGGCCGCGTCGATCGCGGTGGCCGCCACCGCCTCGGGCAGCTTGATCTCGACGCTCGTCTGATCCATCACGAAGTTGGCGCACAGCATGAAGAACATCACGAGCTGCAACACGAGGTCGAGCAGCGGGGTGAAGTTCGGTTCGCACTTGTCGCCGCTGCTGCCGTGGCTCATGGCAACTCGAAGGTCAGAGGACAGAAGTAGGAGACGGGAGCCCGAGTTCGGCGCGGCCCTGCGGTCGCGCCGGTTCTCGATCTCCGCCCTGCGGCGTTAGCGGGCCGCGGACGGCCCGCCCGGGGGCGCGGCGGCGGGGCCGGCCGGGGTCGCCGGGCCGGCGGCCTTTTTCGAGTTGTGGTACATCTGCGTCAGCAGGTCGTCGGCGATGTGGCCCACGTCCATCGTCACGCGGGTGATCCGGTTGCGGTAGAACGCGTTGAAGAAGATCGCGGGCACCGACACGGCCACCCCGAACAGCGTCACGACCAGCGCGTGCGAGATGCCGTCGGCCAGCTGCGACGGGTTCACCCCGCCCTTCGCCTTCGCCAGCACCGAGAACGACTCGATCATACCGTACACGGTGCCGACCAGCCCGAGCATCGGCCCGACGGTCGCGATGACCGCGTTGTAGTTGTTCTTCTGCTCCTTATCGCTCTTGATGCTTTCGAGCGTGTTCATCGCGGCCTCGCGCGCGTCTTCGAGGCCGTACTGGAGCCGGCTCATGCCGGCGGTGAGGATCTGCCCGAGGAACGACGGGTCGTTCCGGGCCATGTCGAACGCCTCCTTGAACTTCCGCTTGTTCACGGTGTCGGTGAACTCGTCCACGAACCCGGCCGGGATCGCGGAGCTCATGCGCAGGTCGAGGAACAGCAGCACGACGAGCGCCATCATGGCCACCGAGATGGCCAGCAGCAGCGGGCCGAACACGATGCCCAGCGACTTGATCATGAACCAGATGAGCTCGCCGCCGCTGAGCTTCTCGGCCGGGGGCGCGGCCTCCTGGGCGTGGGCGACGTTGGAGAACATCATCAGGGCGACGACCGCCAGCGCCGCGAAGCACAGGAACCGGCCGGCGGCGTTGTACCGGGTAGACGAGCGGAGCATGCGTGCGAGTCCTGAGAGGTCGATGTTCGCTGGCGGGGGTCCGCCCCGCGACGCGCTGACGTGAGCCGGTTGGACGCGACCCGCGGCGGAAGAGTTCCGCCGAAAACCGCACCCGTCGGCAACACCGGGTCACGCACCGCGTGTTCGGGGCAAGTGTTCTAACTATTAAGATGCTAGTTCGTGGTCGGCGTCAAGCGGGATCGGGCAAAAAACTTCAAGCCGCCCCGGTCCGCCCGGCGCGGCGTAAGAGGCTTGCGTCCCGCGCGCGGATCGGACATAGTGAACGCCCCACACCCGCCGCGAGCGCCCGCATGCGCGCCTTCTCCCACCCCGCCCCGACCCGCCGCGCCGCCCTGCAGGCCGGGGCCGTCGGGCTCCTCGGCCTCGGGCTCGGCCACCTGAACGCGCTGCGCGCCGCGCCCCGCCCCGCGCCCCGCGCCGGGGCCGCGGGCGGCGCGAAGTCGGTCGTCTACATCTTCCTGTCCGGCGGGCTCGCGCAGCACGAGAGCTTCGACCCGAAGCCGGACGCGGCCGACGCGATCCGCGGGGAGTTCGGCACGACGCAGACCCGGACACCGGGGCTGCGCGTCACCGAACACCTGCCGAAACTGGCGGCGTGCAGCGACAAGTGGTGTGTGGTGCGGTCGCTCACGCACCCGTCGAACGACCACTCGCTCGGGCACCACATCATGCTGACCGGGCGCTCGGACAAGCCGGTCGGGTTCAACCCGAGCAAGCCGATGCCGACCGACCACCCCTCTCTGGCGGCCATCGCCGGTGCGGTCACGGCGGCGCGCAACAACCTGCCCCCGGCGCTCGTGCTGCCGGACCGGATCGTTCACAACACCGGGCGCGTGATCCCCGGGCAGTTCGCCGGCGCGATGGGCCAGAAGCGCGACCCGTGGTTCCTCGAAGCGAGCGCCTTCGAGCCGAAGGCGTACGGCGCGTTCCCCGAGTTCGAGTTCGACCACCAGGAGCGCCCGCGCGAGGCCAAGCGGAAGACGTTCACCCTGCCCGATCTCAGCTTGCCGCAGGGCGTGGACGGCCGCCGGTTCAGCGACCGGCTCGACGTCCTGCAGCACCTCGACAAGCAGCGCCGGGCGCTCGCGGCCGCGGCCGACGCCGGGGCGCTCGACCGCTCGCGCGCCGACGCCGTCAGCCTCCTGACCGACGCCCGCGTGCGGGCCGCGTTCGACCTGTCGAAAGCCCCGGCGCGCGACCTGGAGCGGTACGGCAACAACGCGTTCGGGTGGTCGTGCCTGATGGCCGCGCGCCTGGTCGAAGCCGGCGTGAACCTCGTTCAGGTGAACCTCGGGAACAACGAGACGTGGGACACGCACGGGAACGCGTTCCCGCACCTGAAGGAGAACTTGCTCCCGCCGATGGACCGGTGCGTCACGGCCCTGCTCGCCGACCTCGAACAGCGCGGGCTGCTCGACTCGACGCTGGTGGTGATGGCCGGCGAGTTCGGGCGCACCCCGCGCATCAGCACGCTGTCGCAGTTCTACAAGGGCCCGGGGCGCGACCACTGGGGCGCGGTGCAATCGGTGCTCCTGGCCGGCGGCGGCGTGAAGGGCGGGCGCGCGGTCGGCTCGTCCGACAAGACCGGCGGCTACCCCGCGACCGACCCGCAGACGCCGGAGAACTTCGCCGCGACCGTCTACACCGCGCTGGGCCTGCCGAAGACGGTCGCGTGGCACGACGCCGAGAGCCGCCCGCACCACCTCTACCGGGCCGACCCGATGCCGGTGACGTGAGGCGCGAGAGCCGGGCGCGGCAACGACGGCGCGCGCTCGGTCGCCCCGCGGGCCGGTCTCACTTGTCCGCGCCCTTTCCGGGGCTTACACTTCCCGCTGATCCACTAACTTGCTCTGGATACTGACGCTTCGCGCGGAGGAACTTCTCATGGCGACCGACACCGGCTTCCGCGGGCACGTGTACGACGACATCACGCAGTGCTTCGGCAACACGCCGCTGATCCGGCTCCGCAAGGTGGTGGGCGCCGCGAAGGCGACCGTCATCGGCAAGCTGGAGAACTTCAACCCGCTGTGGTCGGTGAAGGACCGCATCGGGGTCGCGATGATCGACGCCGCGGAGAAGGCCGGCAAGATCAAACCCGAAACGCTCATCGTCGAGCCGACCAGCGGTAACACGGGCATCGGGCTGGCGTTCACCTGCGCCGCCCGCGGGTACAAGCTCGCGGTCACGATGCCCGAGAGCATGTCGCTCGAGCGCCAGCGGCTGCTCAAGGCGCTCGGCGCGCAACTGATCCTCACGCCGCGCGAACTGGGCATGAAGGGCGCCGTGAGCCGCGCGATGGAACTGTTCCAGGAGCACGGCGGCGAGCCGAAGGCGTTCATCCCTCAACAGTTCAAGAACCCGGCGAACCCGGAGATTCACCGCAAGACGACCGCCGAAGAAATCTGGCGCGCGACGAAGGGCGAGATCGACATCCTGGTGAGCGGGGTCGGCACCGGCGGCACGATCACCGGGTGCGGCGAGGTGCTGAAGTCGCGCAAGCCGTCGGTGAAGTGCATCGCGGTCGAACCCACGCAAAGCCCGGTGCTGACACAGCACATCGTGAACGGCGTGCCGCGCGATCAGGTGAAGCCGCTCGGGCCGCACAAGATTCAGGGCATCGGGGCCGGGTTCATCCCGGACGTGCTGAACACCGCGATCATCGACGAGATCGTTCAGGTGACCGACGACGAGGCGTTCGAGATGGGCCGCCGGCTGGCGAAGGAAGAGGGGATGCTGTGCGGCATCTCCTGCGGGGCCGCCGCGGCCGTCGCGGTGAAGGTGGCGCACCGACCCGAGAACGCGGGCAAGGTGATCGTGGTCGTGCTGCCGGACCTCGGCGAGCGCTACCTGAGCACCGCGCTCTACCCGCAAGAGTGAGCGTTATGTGAACCGGCCGGAAGCGTGTTGCCACCGGGGTACGAGCGCCCGCGACGCGCTCCTGGCGGCGATTCGTGCGGACCCCGACCGCGGCCCCGCGCGGCTGGTGCTCGCCGGCCGGCTCGACATGTGGGTCGGCGGGGGGCCGCCGTTCCCGAACCCGGCGGACTTCGGCCCGGTGCTCCGTCCCGGGCGCCCCGACCGCGCCACTACGCGTGCCCTTCTCTCGCCCCGTTCCTTTCGCACGGCCAGGCGCTCTTCCGCGCGTGCCCGACGCTGCGCGGGGTCGCGCCGTACGGCGTCGGGGAGCGGCGGTCGGGCCTCGCGCTTTCGCCCCTCCGGGCGAACCTCGACACGCGCGAAACCGTAGGCCGGCTCACCGAGGACGACGCGATTTCGCTCTCGGTGCCGCCGCACCGCGACCGGATTTCGCCCTTCAAACTCTGGCTCGGCGGCCAACCGTTTCCGCGCCCCTCGGGGCTTCGCGCGGCGGCCGGCCGGCCGGTACAATTCCCGCCGCCGCATCTCGCGATGCCGTCGAACCGTTGCGACCCTGGCGCCGGCACCATTGTTGGGGGACCGCACCGATGCCCAGCCCGTTTCCCGGCATGGACCCGTACCTCGAAACGCCGACGCTGTGGCCCGCGTTCCAGCACCAGTTGCTCGCGTGCCTGTGCCAGATTCTCCTGCCCGGGTTGGCGGACCGCTACCGCGCCCGCGTCGGCACGCGCGCCTACGTCTCCGAGCTGCCGCTGTTCACGTCCGTCGTCCGCGATCAGTGCGCGGAAGAGTTCATCGAGATCCGCGGGCGCACCGACGGCAAACTGGTGACGCTGCTCGAAGTGGTCAGCCCCGCCAACAAGACCACCCCCGCCGGGCGGCAGGCGTACCTCGACGCGCGCCGGGCGGCGGTCGCGCAGCAGGCCGGCGTCGTTGAGATCGACCTCGTCATGCAGGGGCGGCCGCTGCTCACCTACTCGCGCGACGGGCTGCCCGAGTACGACTACGCGGTCACCGTGACGCGGCCGAACGCGCCCGACCGGTACGAGGTCTACACCGCGACGCTCCAGAAGAAGTTGCCGAAGTTCAAGCTGCCGCTCGCGGCCGACGACCGCGACGCGCTGCTTGACCTGCAAGCGGCGTTCGGTCGCGCCTACGACCTGGGCGCCTTCGCGGGCCAGGTTGACTACAAGACCGGCCCGCCCCCCGACGTGCCGTTCACCGACTCCTACCGCACCTGGGCCGACGAGCTGCTTCGGCACATGAAACTTCGCTGACCGCGAGAGCGATCGCGATTCGCTCCGGGGTGAATGTGAGGCGCGGGGGTTCGGGCAAGGCGCGAAGGTTGGCGCTGCTGGCAAAAGTGTGTCGGATTTCTCGATACGGGTGTTGGGCAATTTGCTGACGGCGCTGTCATCCGCAGCGGTCGCGGTTTACAATTCTGCGAGAGTCGTGCTCCGGCGGTCGCCCCGAGGTGAGTTCCCGCCACGGAACGGACGGGCACACGAACGGATCACTCCGCGCGACGGATCGCTGGCGGCTCAAACGGAGTTCGTCAGTCTTGGAAACCTCGGCACCTCGCCCGCACCCGTCCGCCACCCCGTACCCCGAAGCCGGCCCGGGGCCGCTGCTGTCGCGGCTCCTCGCCAGCGGCATCATTCCCACCGAGGACTACGACGCGCTGGACGCCGGCGGCCGCGGTTCCGTCGACCGCGCCGCCGACGAGCGCGCCCTGATCGACGCCCTGTTCGGCGTCAAGCTCCTGACCGCGTTTCAGGCGGAGTGCATTCGGACCGGGTACACCTACGGGCTGGTGCTCGGCAACTACCGGCTGCTGGACAAGATCGGCGACGGCGGGATGGGCGTGGTGTACCGGGCCGAGCACCGGCAGCTGCGCACCCCGGTCGCGGTGAAGGTGCTCCAGCCGTCGCCCGACGTGAACCCGCGCACGATCGCCCGGTTCTTCGTGGAGGCCCGCGCGGTCGGCCGGCTGAAGCACCCCAACATCGTCGCCGCCATCGACGCGGGCGAGGAGCCGGCCCGCGGCCTGGACGCGCCGGCCCAGCCGTACTTCGTGATGGAGTACGTGCCCGGGGTGGACCTCGAACGGGCCACGGCCGCCGCGCCGCTCCCGGTTCCGCTCGCGTGCCAGCTCGCGCACCAGGTGGCCGACGCGCTGGTCGAGGCGCACCGGCTCGACCTGGTCCACCGCGACATCAAACCGTCGAACGTGGTGGTCACGCCCGAGGGCCAGGCGAAGTTGCTCGACTTCGGGCTGGCGCGGCTGCCGGGCGAGGAGCGCATCACCCGGGCCGGGGCGCCGCTCGGCACGATCGGGTACATGGCGCCCGAGCAGTCGCGCGACGCGCACCGGGCCGACGCGCGGTCGGACGTGTTCGGGCTGGGCTGCACGCTGTTCCACGCGCTCACCGGGCAGGCCCCGTTCGCCGACGCGCTGGCCACCCTCGGCCCGCCGCCCAGCGCCCGAGCGCTGCGGCCGGAGGTGCCGGCCGGGCTGGACGCGGTGCTCGCGCGGATGATGGCCGCCGAGCCCGACCGCCGGTACCCGACGGCCGAGGCCGCGATGCGGGCGCTGGTCGCGTTCCTGCCGCCGCACCCGGTTCCGCACCTGGACGCGCCGGTGCCCACGCCGGCGGCGGCCGCCCGCCCGACGGTGCACACGGCCACCGGGCGCGTGCTCATCGTGGACGACCAGCCGGACATCCGCCGGTTGTGCCGGCTCGCGCTCGGCGCGGAGGGGCTGGAGTGCGACGAAGCCGGTAACGGCCCGGACGCCGTGGCCCGCGCCGCCGCCCGCCCTTTTGACCTGGTGCTGCTCGACGTGGACCTGCCGGGGTACAGCGGCGAGGAGGTGCTGCAGCGGCTGCGCCAGAAGCCGCCGTCGCGCAACCTGAAGGTGCTGATGTTCTCCGGCGCCAGCAGCGGCGACGACCTGTCCCGCATCATGCTCGCCGGGGCCGACGACTTCCTCACCAAGCCGTTCAGCGTGGTGCAGCTGCGCGCCCGGGTGAAGGCGGCCCTCCGCCTGAAGGACGCGCAGGACCGGTCCGACGTGCTGAACCGCGAACTGCTGACCGTGAACTCCGAGCTGGAGCAGGCGCTGGAGGCGCGCCAGGGCGAACTGCTTCACGCCCGCAACGGCCTGGTGCTCGCGCTCGCGAAGCTGGTGGAGCACCGGTCGGCCGAGACCGGGCGGCACCTGCTGCGGCTCCAGCGGTACTGTCGCGTGCTGGCCGAGGCCGCGGCGGCCCTGCCCGCGTACGCGGCCGCCATCGACGCCAACTTCGTGCGCGTCCTCGAAGACGCGGTGCCGCTCCACGACATCGGCAAGGCCGCGCTGCCCGACCACATCCTGAACAAGCCCGGCCCGCTGGACCCGACCGAGCGCGTGCTGATGCAGGCGCACACCACCATCGGCGCGGACACGCTGCGCGAAGTCGCGCGCCAGCACCCGTTCGCGACCGGGTTCCTGCACGTGGCCACCGACATCGCGCGGAGCCACCACGAGCGCTGGGACGGCACCGGGTACCCGGACCGGCTCGCGGGCGAGTGCATCCCGCTGGCGGCCCGGCTGGTGGCGCTGGCCGACGTGTACGACGCGCTCCGGAGCCGCCGCATCTACAAGCCGGGGCTGTCGCACCACACCGCCGTGCGGACCGTCGCCGACGGCTCGCCCGGCCACTTCGACCCCGCGCTCGTGGCGGTGTTCGTGCAGGTCGCCCCGCAGCTCGACCGCATCTTCCGCGACGCCGGCGAGTGACCCGCCCGCGGGCGGGCGGGGTTCGTCGGGAGGTGCTGTTGCATCGCGCGGAGCGTGACGTATGATGAACTCGCGCGGGGTGCCGCGCGCCCGCCGCCCTCGCGCCCCTAACACCGGCAAAGGCTCACCCTGATGGCCAAGCCCCGCGGTCCCGACGCGTCCGACATCAACCCCACCTGGAAGCTCCACGACGCGTTCGAGACCTACGGGGTCAAGAACTGGGGCAAAGGGTACTTCGGCATCAACAAGCAGGGGCACGTCACCGTCCACCCGGACAAAGACCCCGAGCGCGCCATCGACCTCAAGGACCTCGTGGACCAGATCCGCACGCGCGGCATCCAGCCGCCGCTGCTGCTCCGGTTCACCGACATCCTGCGGCACCGGATCGGGGAGATCGCGGGCGCGTTCGAGAGGTCGCGCACCGAGTACCGGTACACCGGCGCCTACCACTGCGTGTACCCCATCAAGGTGAACCAGCAGCGGCACGTCGTCGAAGAGGTGCTCGGGTTCGGCAAGCACCACAACTTCGGCCTGGAGGCCGGGTCGAAGCCCGAGCTGCTCGCGGTGCTGGCGCTCACCAACGGCGTGGACACCCCCATCATCTGCAACGGGTTCAAGGACGACGAGTTCATCCGCATGGTGGTGATGGCCCGCAAGATCGGGAAGAACATCATCCCGGTGGTCGAGAAGTTCACCGAGCTCGAGCTGCTCGTGAAGTACATGGAAGAGGTGGGCGTGCGGCAGCCCATCGGCGTGCGCGTGAAGCTCGCGTCGCGCGGCAGCGGCCGGTGGCGCGGCTCCGCCGGCTACCGCTCGAAGTTCGGCCTCACGCTGACCGAGGTTCTCGAGGCGTACGAGTACCTGAAGTCCAAGGACCTGGGCGACTGCCTGCAGATGACCCACTTCCACATGGGCTCGCAGGTGTCGGACATCCGCAAGGTGAAGGACGCGCTGTCGGAAGCGGCCCGGGTGTACGTCGAGCTGTACCGGCTCGGGGCGGGCCTGAAGTACATCGACGTGGGCGGCGGGCTGGGCATCGACTACGACGGCTCCCAGACCGCGTTCGAGTCGAGCACCAACTACACGCTGCAGGAGTACGCGAACGACGTCGTGTACCGGATCAAATCGGTGTGCGACGAGGCCGGGGTGCCGCACCCCGCGATCATCTCCGAGAGCGGCCGGGCGGTGGT
>JBJSXS010001008.1:0-2408 GCA_046086545.1 Gemmata sp. | reverse complement strand
CGTGCCGGGTTTGGAGCTGAACCTGGGGGCGGTCGGGAAGGGGTACGCGCTGGACCGTGCTGCCCAGCTCCTCCGCGAAGAATGGGGCGTTCGCTCCGCGCTGCTGCACGCCGGCGGGAGCAGCGTGCGCGCGATCGGCGTGCCGCCGGGCGACGGTCGCGGCTGGCCGATTCGGCTCAGGCACCCGCACCAAGCAGACGTATCGCTGGGCACCGTTCGGCTCGCGGGCGTCGGGTTGGGCACTTCTGCGGCCACGTTTCAGTTCTTCGAGTACAATGGCCGTAAGTTGGGTCACCTGCTCGACCCGCGGCGCGGCTGGCCGGCTGAAGGCACTGCGAGCGCGAGCACGATCGCCCCTACCGCCGCTGAAGCGGACGCGATGTCAACTGCCGCGTTCGTGATGGGCGCGGCCGGCGCTGAGGCGGTGACCCGGCTCCGCCCGGCGCTCGGCGCGGTGCTGTTGGGGGACAGTGGCCTTCAGAGCTTCAACCTCGCGCCCGACGTTTACTCTCCTCCGGCCCACGCGGACTGATCTCGCATGAACCTTTCGATGCCACTCGCGGCCGTCGTGTACGCGGGCCTCGCCGGAACGCTGCTCGCTCTTGTCGTTGCCGCCGCCACCAACCGGTGGTCGCCGCGCGTGTTCCTCCTTCTCGCGCTGCGCCTCGCCATCGGCTGGCACTTTATGTTCGAGGGGTTTCACAAGATCCACTCGCACAGCGTAGGTCCGACCGACACGAACCGGCCGTTCAGCAGCGAGCCGTACTTCAAGGTCGCGCCGGGGCCGCTCGGCGAGAGGATGCGCAAAGGGTTTTCCGACCCGACTGCCGACATCACCGCGAAGGTGAAGGCCGCGAAGGATATCACTCCGGCCGATTTCAAGAAGATGAAGGCCGAGCAGCAGGCCGCGGAGTGCCCGGAAGCCGTCGCGAAGCAACTCGACGCGCTGAGCGAGCAGGCGCGCGGGCTCGCGAAGGCCGAGGCCGAGGCGGACATCAGGGCCGCTACCGCGGACGAAGAGAAGGCCATCAAGGCCGCTGCCGCTGCCGAAGCGGTTCTGGCCCGGGTGCCGTTCGCGACCTCGGCTAAAACCGAAGCCGACAAGGCCCGCGCGAAGGTGAGGGCCGACGCCGAGAAGGCTCGCGCCGAGGGTCAAAAGCGGCTCGGCTCCTGCGACAAAGCGGGTGACGAAATGGTGGCCGCGGCGAGGGCGGCCTACGCGCGCTGGGTGTACGGCGTGGACGTGCGACCGGCGAAGGTGAAGTTCATTACCGGCGACGTGCTGCTCACCGGGCCGCAGCGGCTCGAGCACCTCGCCTGGGTCAAGGAGCAGGCTAAAGAAGTTGCCGAGCCGTCGTCGCTCGGACTGGGCAACGGCACCGGCACCGACTCCAAGCGCGTTGCCGAGTTCCGTACCGCCGCGCAGGCGGCCGAAGCGGACCTGGCCCGCGACGCGAACGACTTCGTTGACGAACTCAAAAAGGGCCTGGGCTCCAAGCCCGACGCGGCCGCGAAGCCGGAACCGTCCGCCGGTCAGCGGATGGACAAGTTCACGATGTGGTTTCTGGTGGTCGTAGGTGCGTTCCTGATGTTCGGGCTGTTCACCCGCGTCTCGTGTCTGCTGGCCGCCGGGTTCCTGGTGATGACCTACCTCGCGCACCCTGCGGTGCCGTGGTACCCGCTGCCGCCCAACACCGAGGGCAACCCGGTGTTCATCAACAAGGACGTGATCGAGGCGCTCGCGCTCCTCGCCCTTGCGACGTTCCCCACCGGCCGCTGGCTCGGTCTCGACGCCATCGTGCTCCGCCCGCTGTGCAAGCACAAGGGCGAGCCGGCGGTGTGATTGCGTCTACCCCGCCGTCTGCATTACACTGAACACGTGCACCCCCTCCCGGAGCGTCGATAATGGCTCTCGATCTCACGCCCGAGCAAAAGGCCGCCGGCAAAGCGAACTTCGAGCAGGCGGCCGGCGAGCTCGCGCGGGCCGGCAAGATGGACTCGCTGGTGACCGGCGGCACCGACCCGAACAAGCCGGACCGGCGCGACGTGCTGAAGGCCAGCCTCGCCGCGGGCGCGGTGGTGCCGGTGTCCGCTGCGGTGTACTTCGGCTACGACGCCTGGAAGGGCAACAAGGCCGTCCGCACGGCGCTCATCGGCACCGGTGACGAGGGCGGCGTGCTCGTGGGCGATCACAACCCCGAATACAACCAGATCGTCGCGGTGTGCGACATCCGCCCGACTAACCTCGTGCGAATCTTCGAGGGCGAGAAGGCTCCCAGCCCCCGCAAAGGGCTCAACGGGTTATACGGGAAGGGTGCGAAGGACTCTATCAAGGCGTTCACGAACGTGGATGACTTGATCAAGGCCGCCAAGGACCTGAAACTCGAAGCGGTCATCATCGCCACCCC
>JBJSXS010001007.1:0-3187 GCA_046086545.1 Gemmata sp. | reverse complement strand
CGGGCGCCGCGTCAGAATTGAGAGCGCAAGCGCCGAGCGCAGGACCTGCCCGCCGCCCTCGCCCTCGGACCCGTCGATTTCAACCAAGTCGTCGCTCATGACGACAGGACACTCGAAGGAGCGGTGCGGTTCGGAGTGGGGCGGATACCGAGAAGCGGTGCCGGGGCCGCGGCGCGTAACGCACGGCGTCGGGCGCAGCCGCCGAACACGAGGGGCGAACAGCGTTTGTACCCGCGGACGATCGGTCCTCGGCCGGGTGGTTGTCCGCACTCGCCTGCCTACCGCAGCCACCTGACCACGTCGCGGGCGTGGTACGTCAGGATCATATCGCTGCCGGCGCGGCGGATACTGGTGAGGATTTCGAGTGTCACCCGGCGCTCGTCGATCCACCCCTTCGCGGCCGCGGCTTTCACCATCGCGAACTCGCCGCTGACGTTGTACGCGGCTACCGGCACCCGGAACTGCTCCTTCACGCGGCGGATGATGTCGAGGTACGACAGCGCCGGTTTTACCATGATCATGTCGGCGCCTTCCGCGAGGTCGATGGCGACCTCCTTGATCGCCTCGTCGCCGTTCGCCGGGTCCATCTGGTACGTGTTCCGGTCGCCGAACGACGGCGGCGACTCGGCCGCGTCGCGGAACGGGCCGTAGAACCCGCTCGCGTATTTTGCCGCATAGCTGAGGATCGGGACGTCCTGGAACCCCGCGTCGTCCAACCCGGTGCGAATCGCCTTCACCATGCCGTCCATCATCCCGCTCGGGGCGACCACGTCGGCGCCCGCGCGGGCGTGGCTGACGCACTGCTCCGCGAGGACCGGGAGCGTCGCGTCGTTGTCCACGTCGAGGAGGCCGCCGCGGTCGCAGAGGATGCCGCAGTGCCCGTGGCTCGTGTACTCGCAGAGGCACTCGTCCGTAATGAGCAGCACGTTGGTCCCGTGCGCCTTACGCAGCGCGCGGAGCGCCTGCTGCACGATGCCCTCGTCTTTCAGCGCGCCGCTCCCGGTCTCGTCCTTGTACTCGGGGATGCCGAACAGGATGAACGACTTGACGCCCAGGTCGCGTGCGGCACCGACCTCGTCCACGAGGGTGTCTGTGCTGAGTTGGAAGTTCCCGGGCATCGAGCCGATTTCCTGGCGGACGCCTTTACCCGGGCGCACGAACAGCGGCAGGATGAGGTCGCGCGCCGAGAGTTCCGTCTCGCGCACCAGCTCGCGCACGAGCGGGTTGTACCTCAGCCTGCGCGGGCGCGCGGTGGGGAAGGTGGGGGAGGGCGTCGCGTCGCCGCAGATTGGGTGCTTCATGGTAGTCCGGAGGGCTGCAGGTGTTTCACCCATCTTACCGCGTCGGGGCCAGGGGCACAGTACCCGCGCCGCAGCGAGCGCGCTTCGTCTGGACACGTCCGGCCGCCCGCGGCATAACGGGGGCGAACAGAATTTCGCAACGGAGCTCGCGCATGCGCACGGTTCTCGCCGTGGCCGCTTTCGCATTCCTGCCGGGCGCGGCACCCGCGCAGCCGCCCGCGCCCCCCGTGCCCGTTGCGCCGCCGCAACCGGCGCCGCTGCCGCCCGGCCACGCGCCGCCGCTCGGCGCCGAGCAGCCGTTCCTGCAACCGGGGACCGAGGTGTCACAACCGCTCACCCCGGTCGGCGCGGCGCCCGCCCCGCGCTTGCCCGACATCCCCGTTCCGCCGCCGCCGGACGTGGCGAAGTCGGCCGAGCCGACGGAGCCGAAGCACCTGCTGCCGCCCGTCCCGGCGGTGCGCGCCAGCGGGCCGCTCGGGCCGTCGTGGAACAGCTTCGAGCTGTTGTGCTGGTGGCCGCTGCGCCAGCCGGTGCCGCCGCTGGTGTACGGGACGCGCACCGGGCAGCCGCCGGCACTCAACGACCCGGCCACGCGTGTGCTCATCGGCGGGCGGGCGTTCGGAACCGAACCGCATGCCGGCGGGCGGTTCACCCTCGGCTCAGCGCTGAATTGCGATGAGACGTTCGGGTACGAGGTCACGTACCTGTTCCTCGGCACGCGCACGTTCGCGGACCGGACCACCGACGCCGGGCCCGGCCCGGTGCGGGCGTTCGGCCTTCCGTACACCAACGCGACCACCGGCGCCGCCGAGTTCTTGGCGCTCTCCACGCCGGGGGCGAACAACTCGCTGCTCACCGCTTCGACCTCCGGGCGTGTGCAAGGCTGGGAGGTGAACGGGGTCGCGAGCGTGCTGGACGAGAAGCAGCTCCGGTTGAACGCGCTCGTCGGGTGGCGCTACCTCCAGGTCAACGAAGGGCTCCGCCTCGAGCAGTCCCAGTTCCGGTACGCGGACCTGCCGGGTGTGGTGCGCACCGCGGACCAGTTCGACGCGCACAACCGGTTTCACGGCGGGCAAATCGGGTTGCACGGCGACGCCCGCCGCGGCCCGGTGTTCTGCGAGATGACCGCGAAGGTCGCGTTCGGCCAGAACTACGAGGTGGTGAAGAACGAGGGGATGACGGTGATCCAGGCGCCGGTGTTCGGCGGGACCGCCACCCGCGCGTTCGGCGGCAGCGGCATCTACGTTCAGCCGTCGAACGCGGGCCGCACCGCGGGCGGCGCGTTCGCGGTTGTGCCGGAGGGGACGATCAAACTCGGGTTCCGGCTCGGCGACAGCGGGCGCGTTTACCTGGGCTACAGCTTCATCTACCTGAGCGACGCGGTGCGCCCGGGAGACCAGGTTGACCACACACTGAGCCCGGGTCAGGTGCCGCTGGTGAACGGCCTCGGACCGGCGCTCAACGCCGACCGCCCGGCCCGGGTCGTGAACCGCACCGACTTCTGGACCCAGGGGCTGGTCATCGGGCTGGAGGCGCGGTACTGACGAGCGCGAGCGGCCGGCGCGAAGCCGCTCGCGCACACGGTTCCCCTCACGCCGCGTACACGGCCTGCGCCGCGGCCACGCCGCTGCCGGGCTTGAGTTTCACGCCCATCCCGCTCAGCACCTGCTCGAGCGCTGCGAGCACCGACAGCACGCAGATCGCGCGGCTGTTGTACCCCATGATGCCGATGCGCCACGCCTTGCCCTTGAACTCGCCGAGCCCGCCACCGATCTCGATGCCGTAGTCGACGAGCAGACGACGTCGCAGCGCCGCCTCCTCGGACCGCAGCACCTCGGGCACCCACAGCGTGGTGAGCTCGGGCAGCCGGTGGCCCTCGGCGGCGA
>JBJSXS010001006.1:0-11638 GCA_046086545.1 Gemmata sp. | reverse complement strand
CCCTTCAGGAGCGGCTGCCGGGCGCGCCGGCGGTGAAGCCCGAGCACCTGGGCACCCTGCACACCCTGCGTGACGTGGCCGGCTTCCTCGCCGGCGCGCAGGGCCCGGCTGCCGCGCCGGTGCCCGCGGGCGCGGGGGCGGGCGACGACGAGGACGCGCTCCTCCGTACCATGCAGGTGGACCAAATCCACCTGCTGGCCGGCTCCGGCGGGTTCGCCGGGCCCGACGTCGCGACGACGCTGTTGGCGGTGGTGAGCGAGAAGACGGGGTACCCGGCGGACAGCCTGGACCTGTCGATGTCGCTGGACGCGGACCTGGGTGTGGACTCGATCAAGCGCGTGGAGATCCTGTCGGCCCTTCAGGAGCGGCTGCCGGGCGCGCCGGCGGTGAAGCCCGAGCACCTGGGCACCCTGCACACCCTGCGTGACGTGGCCGGCTTCCTCGCCGGCGCGCAGGGCCCGGCCCCGGCCAAGATCTCGTTGCCCGAGGTGAGCCGGAGCCTGCTGAGCAGCCCGGTGACGCCGCGGGTGGAGGTGAACCCGGAGGCGCCCGTGCCGGACACCGTGCAGCTGTCCGAGCACCAGCTGCCGAAGTTGCCCGAGCCGGCCCTCGGCGCGGCCGCGCGGGCTCCGAAGTCGGGCGCCGTGGCCCCGCCGCGGGTGCCGAGCGAAACCCTGCGCCAGCCGGTCTCCCCGTTCAGCACCGACCGCATCGAGCGGAGCATCCCGCAGTTCGTGGACCTGGACGTGAGCGCGCCGCGCACGAAACTGCCGCTCGCCGCGGGCGCGGAGTTCTGGGTGGTCGGCGCCGCCGACCCGCTCACCGGCGCGGTGGCCGAGCGCCTGCGCAAGGCCGGGTTCAAGCCGCAGGTGTTCACCTGGGGCGCGGCCGCGAAGCCGCCGGCCAAGGCGCTCGCCGGGCTGGTGCTGCTCGCCCCGGTCGCGCCCGGCCCGGACTCGGGCCTCAACCGCCAGGGGTTCGACTGGCTGAAGTCGGCGGGCGGCAAGCTGCGGGCCGCGGGCCGCGCCGGCGGCGCCGTGTTCGCCACCGTCGCCCGGCTCGACGGCGCGTTCGGGCTGGCCGAACTGTCGCCCGACGCGGACCCGACCGCGGGCGGCCTCGCCGGCCTTGCCAAGACCGCGCGGCACGAGTGGCCCGAGGTGAGCTGCCGCGCCCTGGACCTGTCGCCGGCGTTCGCCGACGCGGCCAAGGCCGCCGCCGCGGTGGTCGAGGAGGTGCTGTCGGCCGGGCCGCCGGAAGTCGGCATCGCGCCCACGCACCGCGGCACCGTCGAGCTGGCCCGGGCCGCGCGGCACCCGAACGCACAGCTCATCAACCTCGGGCCGCGCGACGTGATCCTGGTGACCGGCGGGGCCCGGGGCGTGACCGCCGAGGTCGCGGTCGCGCTGGCCGAGACGTACGGCCCGACGCTGATCCTCACCGGCCGCACGCCGGCCCCCGCACCGGAACCGGACTACCTCGCGGGGCTGGCGGGCGAGCCCGAGATGAAGAAGGCCATCGCCGACGCGCTGGGCGCCGAGGGCACCCCGCGCGCCGTCGGCGACCTGTACAAGAAGGTGGTCGCCCAGCGCGAGGTGCGGCGCACCGTGGAGCGCGTGCAGCGGACGCGTGCCCGGGTGGCGTACTTCCCGGTGGACATCACCGACGACCGCGCGGTCGCGGACCTGTTGCACCAGGTGCGCGTCAAGTTCGGGCCGGTCACCGCTCTCGTGCACGGCGCCGGGGTGCTGGCCGACAAGCGCATCGAAGACCTGACCGGCGAGGGGTTCGACTCCGTGTACGCCACCAAGGTGGACGGGCTGCGCGCCCTGCTGGACCTGCTCGGGCAGGAGGACCTGAAGGCGCTGGTGCTGTTCAGCTCCACCACCGCGCGGCTCGGGCGGGTGGGCCAGCTGGCCTACGCGTGCGCCAACGAGGTGCTGAACAAGACCGCCCAGGTGGAGGCGCGGCGCCGGCCCGGCGCCCGGGTGGTGGCGCTCCACTGGGGGCCATGGGACGGCGGCATGGTCACGCCTGCCCTCCGCCAGATGTTCGAAGCCGAAGGGGTCGGCACGATCCCGCTCACCGACGGGGCCATGTTCCTGGTCCAGGAGCTGAACGCGGCCGGGCGGGCGGTGGAGGTCGTCGCGCTGGTGCCCGCGCCGGCCCGCGCGCACGGCGGGTCGGGCGCGGTCGCCCCGCCGGCGGACCCCGGCAGCGCGATCGGCGGGGCGGCGGGCGCCCCGGCGCCGGTCATGTCGCCCCCCAACCCGCTCCCGTCGGCCGACATGACCGTGGCGTTCGAGCGGGCCGTGGACGTGAGCACCCACCCGGTGCTGAAGTCCCACGTGCTCGACGGCCTCGCGGTGCTGCCGGTGGCGCTGCACCTCGAGTGGCTCGCGCACGCGGCCCTGCACGGCAACCCGGGGTTCCAGTTCCACGGGTTCAACGACCTGCGGGTGACCAGCGGCCTGAAGATCGACGGGACCGCGCGGGTGGCCGTGCGCGCGCTCGCGGGCAAGGCGGTGAAGCAGGACAAGTTGCTGGTCGTGCCGGTCGAGCTGCGCGGCACCAAGAAGGACGGGCGCGACGTGATCCACTCGCGGGCCGAGATCGTGCTGGCGACGGCGCTGCCCAAGCCGCCGCCCGCGGACAAGCCGCCGGCCGTCGCGCCGGTCGGGTACGACGTGCCCCGCGCGTACCGCGAATTGCTGTTCCACGGGCCGGACCTGCAGGGCATCGCGGAACTGGCGGGGCAGTCCGCCAAGGCGTTCGTGGGCAGCGCGTACCCGGCCCCGACGCCGAGCGAGTGGTTCGAGTTCCCGCTCCGGTCCGGGTGGGTGGCCGACCCGCTGGTGCTGGACGCCGCGTTCCAGATGATGATCCTGTGGACCCAGGGCGCGCACGGCTCGGCCTCGCTGCCGAGCTTCGTGGGCCGGTACCGGCAGTTCCGCAAGAGCTTCCCGGCGGACCCGATCACGGTCGTGGTCCGCGTGACCCGCGACGACGCCCAGTTCGCGCGGGCCGACATCGACTTCCTCGCCCCGGACGGCCAGGTGGTCGCGCAGGTGCAGGACTACGAGTGCGTCATGGAGCCGACGCTCAACGCCTCGTTCCGCAAGAACCAGCTCGCTGTGAAATAGTCGAAGGTCGGACCGTCCAAAGTCGTGAAGCCGAAGACCGGTGCTGGCGCGGCCTTCGGTCTCCGGGGTCACGCCGCTACGACCCGATGACTTGAGACGCTCGAATGCAAGACCGCATCGCAATCGTTTCGTTCGCCGGCCGGTTCCCCGGGGCCGGCGCGGACCTCGGCGCGTACTGGGCGAACGTCGCGGCCGCGGCCGACTGCTCGCGCGAGGTGCCGGCGGGCCGGTGGGCGCTGCCGCCGGACCGCTGCACGGACCCGCGGGTCGCGAACCCGGACACCGCGTACTCGACCCGCGGGTACTACCTCGACCCGTTCGCACCCGACCTGGACGGGCTGGAGCTGGACGTCGAGGTGCCGGCGCTCGACCCGCTGTTTCACCTCGTCCTCGACGTCGGCAACCGGGCCTGGCGCGGCGCGAGGACGGACCGCGTGAGCCGCTCGCGTGCGGGCGTCGTCCTCGGCAACATCTGCCTGCCCACCGACCGCGCGAACGACCTGTGCCGCCAGGTGCTCGGCGCGGCGCTGGGGGTGCGGGGCGCCGCGCACCCGCTGAACCGGTACGTCGCGGGCTTGCCCGCGGGGCTGCTCGCGCGGGGCCTGGGTCTGGGCGGCGGGAGCTTCACGCTGGACGCGGCGTGCGCGTCGTCGCTGTACGCGATCAAGCTCGCGTGCGACGAGCTGCTCGCCGGGCGGGCCGACGTGATGCTCGCCGGCGGGTGCTCCCGGCCCGACTGCCAGTACACGCAGATGGGGTTCGCGCAGCTCCGCGCGCTGGCCCCGAGCGGCCGGTGCTCGCCGTTCGACGCGCGGGCCGACGGCCTCGTGGTCGGTGAGGGGGCGGGCGTGTTCGTGCTCAAGCGCCTGGCCGACGCGCTCAACCACGGCGACACGATCCACGCGACCGTCGCGGGCGTCGGGCTGTCGAACGACATGTACGGCAACCTGCTCGCGCCGGCGAAGGAGGGGCAGCTCCGCGCGATGCGGGCCGCCTACGAGCGCGCCGGCTGGCACCCCCGGGACGTGCAGCTGATCGAGTGCCACGCGACCGGGACGCCGGTAGGCGACGCGGTCGAGTTCGAGAGCCTGAGGGAGCTGTGGGGCGAAGGCGGCTGGAAGCCCGGGCAGTGCGCCGTCGGGTCGGTGAAGTCCACGGTCGGGCACCTGCTCACCGGGGCCGGGGCCGCGGCGCTGGCGAAGGTGCTGCTGGCGATGCGGGCCGAGCAGCTGCCGCCGCAGGCGAACTTCGCCGCGCCCGCGGACGGGCTGCGGTACGAGAACGGGCCGTTCCGCGTGCTGCGCGAGCCGGAGCGGTGGCACCGCGCGTCGGCCGCGCCGCGCCGGGCCGCGGTCAGCGGTTTCGGGTTCGGCGGGGTGAACGCGCACCTGCTGGTCGAGGAGTGGACCGGGGGGCCGCCGCACCCGCCCGCGCCGAAGGCCGGCGCGCGGGTGCCGGGGGCGGTCGCCGTGCCGCCGCCGGCCGCGCCGGCGACCGCGGGCCCCGCGGCCGAACCGGTCGCGGTGGTCGGCATCGCCGCACACTTCGGGCCGTGGGCCGACGCCCGCGCGCTGCAAGAGCACCTCCTCAGCGGGGGGCCCGCGGGCCCGCGGCCGAAGGCGAACGGCTGGGCGCTCGCGGGCGCCCCGTGCCCGCCCGGGTTCTACATCGACGCGCTCCGCGTGCCCATCGACAAGTTCCGCACCCCGCCCAGGGAACTGGAAGAGACACTGCCGCAACAGCTGCTGATGCTCCAGGTCGCGGCCGCCGCACTCGAGGACGCGCACGCGGGCGGGGGGCGCAAGCCGCCCGAGACCAGAAGCGAAGCGGGGCGCGAGGGCGACCCGCGGACCGGCGTGTTCGTCGGCCTCGGCCTCGACCCGAACACGACCAACTTCCACCTCCGCTGGAGCGCGCTCGCCGCGGGCGCGAACCCGGACGCCGCGGCGCCGCCGCTGACCGCGAACCGGACGATGGGCGCGCTGGGCAGCATCGCCGCGAGTCGCGTCGCGCGGGCGTTCCACTTCGGCGGGCCGAGCCACACCGTTTGTAGCGAGGAGGGCTCGGCGGCGCGGGCCGTGGAACTCGGCGCGCGCGCGCTCCAGGCGCGCGAACTGGACCGCGCGGTCGTGGGCGGCGTGGACCTCGCGGGCGACCCGCGGCTGGTGCTGCCCGGCGGCGCGCGACTGCCCGGCGACGGGGCGGTCGCGCTGGTGCTCAAGCGCCTCGCGGACGCGGTAGCCGCCGGCGACCGCGTGTACGCGGTGATCCGCGGGGTCGGGTCCGCGGCGGCCGCCGGCGCCGCGCGGGAGCGGGCCGCGGCGGACGCGAACGTGCCGGCCGAGTCGGCGCTCGCGCTGTGCGACGCGGCGGTGCAGGTGGGCGCCGTCGGGGCCGCGTCCGGCGGCGCGTCGCTGCTCAAGGCGTGCGTCGCGCTGTACCAGGAGATGCTGCCGGGCGGGGAACGCGCGCCGCGGTTCTGGCTGCACAACGCGGGCGCCGGGCCGCGCCGCGCCCTCGTTGAGTCCGCCGGCGCGGACGGCTCGCACCTCGCGTTCGTGCTGGAGGAGCACCCGGCCGGGCCCGACGCGCCCGACCGCGCGCAGCCGCTCGGCGCGCGGGCCGAGGCGGTGTTCGCGGTCGGGGGCGACGCCCCGGGCGACCTGCTCGCGGGCATCGAGAAGCTGTCCGCGTTCGCCGCCGCGCGCGCGGGGCGGAACATCGAAGCGGTCGCGCGCGAGTGGTTCCGCACGGCGCCGCCGGGCGGCGCGCGGGCGGTCGCGTTCGTCGCTCGGGCGGGCGAGGAGCTGGTCGAACAGCTCGCGTTCGCGGCGTCGGCGCTGCACGCGGACCCGGCCGCGCCGCTCCCGGCGACCGCCAGGCCGGCGCTGCGGGACCGCGTGTTCTACACCCCGCGCCCGCTCGGGCCGGAGGCCAAGGTCGCGCTCGTGTTTCCCGGCTCGGGCAACCAGTTCGACGGCATGGGCCGCGACCTCGGCGCGCAGTTCCCCCATGTGCTGCGGCGGCAGCACGCCGAGAACGAGGCGCTCCGCGACCAGTTCAGCCCGCACCTCTTCTGGGCGGACCGCACGCGGGACGCGACCCCGCGCGACCTGATGTTCGGCCAGGTTACCGCCGGCGCGCTGGTCAGTGACGTCCTGGTGTCACTCGGGGTCCGGTGCGACGCCATGGTGGGGCTGAGCCTGGGCGAGTCGGCGGGGCTGTTCGGCACGCGGGTGTGGGCCGCGCGCGACGAGATGTACCGGCGGATGCAGCGGTCCTCGCTGTTCGCGTCTGATCTCGCGCCGCCGTACACCTCCGCGCGGCTCCACTTCGGGCTGCCGCCCGGCACGCCGGTCGACTGGGTGAGCGGGGTCGTTCCGGCGAGCGCCGACGCCGTGACCGCCGCGCTGCGGCCCGGGCTGCGCGCGTACCTGCTGATCGTGAACACCGCGACCGAGTGCGTGATCGGCGGGGCCCGGGCCGACGTGGAGAGCCTCGCGGCCGCCATCGGCAAGCCGGTTCGCCTCCTGGAAGGCGTGACGCTCGCGCACTGCGACGCGGGCCGCCCGGTGTCGGGGCCGTACCGCGAGCTGCACAAGCTCCCGGTGGCACCGCGGCCGCTGACGGTGTACAGCGGCGCGTGGGGCCGCAGCTACACGCCGGACGAGCTCGCGTGCGCCGACTCCATCACCGCGGGGCTGGTCGGCGTCATCGACGTGCCGCGGGTGATCGACGCCGCCTACCGCGACGGCGTGCGCGCCTTCATCGAGGTCGGCCCCGGGAACTCCTGCACGCGGCTGATCGACGCCATCCTGGGCGACCGGCCGCACGTCGTCCGCGCGGCGCACGCGGCCAAACAGGACGCGGCGTCGCAGGTGCTGCGGCTCGTCGCGCACCTCGTCGCCGAGCGCCTGCCGGTCGATCTCGGGGCGCTGTACGGCACCGAGACGCACTGCGTCGCGCACCGCGAGCCTGAGGCGACGCACCGCAACGAGGTGACGATTCCGGTCGGCGCGCCGCCCCGCGAAGGGCCCGGGCGCTCGGGCGGCGTCGAGCCCCCGAGCCGTGCGCATGAGCCGGGCGCGCCGCGCGGCGCCCCCCCGCGCGCCCGGGCGACTGACGCCCCCCGCCCGCCGGCCGAAGTAGCGCCGCACCACGTGGCGAACGGGCCCGCGACCCTCTCGGCGCTCGCCCCCCTGGTCGAGTCCGCCGCGAACGTGCAGGTGCTGAACATGCAGGCGCAGGAGGCGTTCCTGCGGGTCAACAGCCGCCTCGCGGAATCCGCCGCCGGCGTCCTGCGGTTCCAGACGGCCCTTCTCGATGCGTGGATGCGGGGCGGTGGCGCCGCGGTCGCGGAGCCGTCGTCGGTGCTGGTGCTGTCCCCGCGGCCGTCGCCGCTCACCCCGCCCACCGCGCTCGGTTACGACGAGTGCTGCACGTTCGCCGCCGGGAAGGTGGCCGACGCGCTCGGGCCGCTGTTCGCGGAGGTGGACACGTTCCCCACCCGCGTGCGCCTGCCCGACGGCCCGCTTCAGCTTGTGGACCGCATTCGGCTCATCGAGGCCGAGCCGAAGTCGATGGGCAGCGGGCGCGTGGTTACGGAGCACGCCGTTCGTGCGGACCGGTGGTACCTGCAGTCGCACCGCATCCCGACCGCGATCTGCGTCGAGGCGGGGCAGGCCGACCTGTTCCTGTCGGGCTACCTGGGCATCGACTTCCAGACCCGCGGCCTCGCGGTGTATCGCCTGCTCGACGCGGTCGTGTCGTTCCACCGCGGCCTGCCGGAGGTGGGCGAGACCGTTGTCTATGACATCCACATCGACAAGTTCGTACAGCAGGGCGGTTCGTGGCTGTTCCACTTCTGGTTCGACGGCACGGTGAACGGCGCGCCGCTCATCACGATGCGTAACGGCGTGGCCGGGTTCTTCACGGGGGCGGCGCTCGCGGCCGGGAAGGGCATCGTGCAGACGACGCTCGACAAGAAGCACCTGCCCGGGAAGCGGCCCGCGGACTGGGCCGATCTGGTGCCGCAGGAGCGATGCGCGCTCGACGCGCGGCAGGTTGACGCGCTGCGGGCCGGCGACCTCGCGGCCGCGTTCGGCCCGAACTTCTCGCGACCGCGCCTCAAGAGCCCCGCGACGATCCCCGGCGGGATGCTCAAGCTGGTGGACCGGGTGCCGCTCATCGACCCGTCGGGCGGGCGGTTCGGCACCGGGTTCGTGCGCGCCGAGTTCGACATTCACCCGGACGACTGGTTCCTGACGTGCCACTTCGTCGACGACCAGGTGATGCCCGGCACGCTCATGTACGAGTGCTGCCTGCACACGCTCCGCGTGCTGCTCATGCGCATGGGCTGGGTGGGCGAGGCCGCCGAGGTCGTTCACGAACCGGTACCGGGAGTAAACAGCCGGCTGAAGTGCCGCGGGCAGGTGACCGCCGCCACGAAGACCGTCACCTACGAGGTGACCGTCAAAGAACTCGGGTACGGGCCGGAACCGTTCTGCATCGCCGACGCGCTGATGTACGCCGACGGCAGGCCCATCGTCGAAATCACCAACATGACGCTGCGCATGTCGGGGCTGACGCGCGAGCAGCTGGCGGCGACTTGGGCGGCCCGCCCGGCGCGCCCGGCCCCCCTCGCTGAAGGGAAGGGGGAGACGAGCGCTCGCGGCTCCCAGGCGCTCGGTGCCGCGCAAACGTCTGCCCCCCCCCTCCCCGGTGCGCCGGGGGCCGGGGCGATCGGCCGGCCGGCCGACCCCCTGTACGACTCCGCCAAGATCATGGCGTACTCCAACGGTAACCCGTCGGAGGCGTTCGGCGAGCCGTACAGGGTGTTCGACCGCGAGCGCGTGATCGCGCGCCTGCCGGGGCCGCCGTACCAGTTCCTCGACTGCATCACGGAGGTGACCGGCGACCCGTTCGTGCTCAAGGCCGGTGCGAGTTGCACGGCCCTTTACGAGGTGCCGGCGGCCGCGTGGTACTTCGACGCGAACCGGTGCGAGAACATGCCGTTCAGCGTCCTGTTGGAGATAGCGCTGCAGCCGTGCGGGTGGCTCGCCGCGTACTGCGGGTCGGCCCTCACCAGCGACGCGGACCTGAGCTTCCGCAACCTCGGGGGCCGGGGCACGCAGTACCGCCCGGTCACGCCGGGGAGCGGCACGCTCGCGACCACCGTCAAGATGACCAGCGTGTCGAACTCCGCGGGCATGATCATCCAGCACTACGACATGCTGGTGCGCGACTCGCAAGGGGACGTGTACAAGGGCACGACGTACTTCGGGTTCTTCACGAAGGCGGCGCTGGCGAACCAGATCGGCATCCGCGACGCGAAGGTGCCGTGGCCGGGCGAGAGCGCGATGAGGCTGGCCCGCACGGACGCGCTGCCGGGCGAGTACCCGTTCCCCAAGCCGATGCTGCGGATGGTGGACCGCGTCACCGCGTACATCTACGACGGCGGCTCCTACGGGCTGGGCCTCGTCGTCGGGTCGATCAAGGTGGACCCGGAGTTCTGGTTCTTCAAGGCCCACTTCTACCAGGACCCGGTGTGGCCCGGGTCGCTGGGTCTGGAGTCGTTCCTCCAGCTGCTGAAGTACGCGGCGTGGCGGCGCTGGGGCGAGCCGGAGACCCCGTGGCGGGCGGTGGCCCGCAACATTCCGCACAGCTGGGTGTACCGCGGGCAGGTGCTGCCGACCGACCGCGAGGTGACGGTTGTGCTGGACATCGTGGACGTGGACGACGACAATCAGCGGCTCGCCGCGAACGGGTTCCTGACCGTGGACGGGCGCGTCATCTACCAGATGACCGACTTTACCCTAGAGTAAGTGCCGGCACCCGCCGCCGGCACCGCGGGCCACAAGGCCCACGGCCCACTGACACAAAGTTGCCGCACCGCATGAAGTACAACCGCGTTCACCTGGAAGCGATCGGGTACGAGCTGCCGCCGGTGGTCGTGTCCACCGCCGAGCTGGAGTCCCGGCTCGCGCCGGTGTACCAGGCGCTCAAGATGTCGCCCGGGCAGCTCGAGCTGCTCACCGGCATCAACGAGCGGCGGTGGTGGGAGCCCAACTACCCCCTGTCGAAGGGCGCGGCGGCGGCCGGCAAGAAGGCGCTCGCCAGCGCGAGCATGACCGCCGACGAGATCGACGTTCTGATCTACGCGGGCGTGTGCCGCGAGAACTTCGAGCCGGCCACCGCGTGCGCCGTCGCGCACGAGCTGAAGATCAACCCGAACGCGGCCATCTTCGACCTGTCGAACGCGTGCCTCGGGGTGCTCAACGGCATCGTCGAGATCGCGAACAAGATCGAGTTGGGCCAGGCGCGGGCGGGCCTGGTCGTGTCCGCGGAGACGTCGCGCGAGATCAACGAGAACGTGATTGACCAGATGGTGCGCACGAAGTCCGTGGAGCTCTTCCGCGAGAGCATCGCGACGCTCACCGGCGGCTCGGGCGCGGTCGCGGTCCTCGTCGTCGGCGAGGAGCTGTCGCGCGAGAAGCGTCGGAAGCTGCTCGGCGGCGTGACCCAGAACGCGCCGCAGCACCACTCGCTCTGCAAGTGGGGGCTGCAGTCCATTCTGCCGGCCGCGGTGGGCGCGGTGGACCGGGTGCTCGGCCACAACGCCGCGGGGCTCGTGCAGAAGGGCGTGAGCAACGCGAACGCGCTGGTGCAGCGCGGCGTGGACCTGGGCATGCGGCACGTGATGATCCCGTTCATGGAGACGCACGCGGGCGAGGTGCTGAAGTACGGCGTCGAGCTCGGCAACCGCACCTGGCAGAAGTTCCTCGGCTCGTTCGGGTGGCGCCCGGACTACCTCGACAAGGTGATCTGCCACCAGGTCGGCGCGGGCCACCGCGACGCGGTGCTGAAGGCCATCGGGGTGCCGAAGGAGAAGGAGTTCAGCACGTTCGAGTACCTCGGGAACATCGGCACCGTGTCGCTGCCCATCACCGCGGCGATTGCCGAGGAGCGCGAGTTCCTGCAGCCGGGCGACCGCGTGGGCTTCCTCGGCATCGGCAGCGGGCTGAACTGCCTGATGCTCGGGCTCGAGTGGTGATCTGTCTCATCTTGCCCTCTCCCCCTGCGGGGGCGGGACAAAGAGAAGGCGACCGCGACCCCCCATGAGCAACACCCCGGCTTCCGACCCCCCTCCGCCGCTGCGCACCACGCGCCTGCCCGCCGACGAAGACGCCCCCCCGTTCCCGAACCCGGCGATGCCGCTGTTCCCGTTCGTGTCGCGGGTGGCGGCCCGGCGCGGGCTGCGCATGGCGTACCTCGACGAGGGCGCCGGCGACACGGTGGTGATGCTGCACGGCAACCCGACCTGGGGCTTCTACTACCGCAACCTGGTGCTGTCGCTGCGCGAGTCGTACCGGTGCGTCGTGCCCGACCACATCGGCATGGGGCTGTCCGACAAGCCGCCGGTCGAGCGGTACGAGTACTCCCTGAAGAGCCGCATCGATGATCTGGAGTGGCTGCTCGACGAGCGCGGCCTCACG
>JBJSXS010001005.1:0-2559 GCA_046086545.1 Gemmata sp. | reverse complement strand
GTGCTGGTCGCGGCGGCCGAAGTGTCGGCGCTGCCGATCCCGCCCGACGCGCTGGAGCAGGTGCCCGCCGATGCGCGCCCGCTGCTAAAGGCCAGGCGGCTCACGCTCGCGGTGGACCTGTGCGCAGCCGCCCGGTTCGACGTGCGGGCCGGGTACGCCGACGAGGCCGCCGCGCAGGACGCCGAGAAGGCCATCAAGGCGCTCGCGGAACTGGGCCGCAAGGAACTCGCCAAGGTGAAGAAAGACCTGGAGGACAAGCTGTACGATCCGAAGGTGAAGGGCCCGCGCCCGGGCCAGGACTTGCCCGAGGCGCTCGCCACGGTGTTCGGCCTCGGGGCCATCAACCGGCTCGACGACATCCTCACCGACCCGAAGCTGATCGCCCGCGACAAGACCGAACTGGCGCTCGCGGTGCCGCTGCCCAAGGAGGTGCTGGTGGTGGGCAGCGGGGTGGTGGCGCTCGGCGCCGCGGCGCTGATGCCGGCCGTCGCTAAGGTGCGCGAAGCCGCGTCCCGAACGCATAGCGCGAACAACCTCAAGCAGATCGGCCTCGCGTGCCACAACTACCACGACGCCAACGGCGTCTGGCCGCACGACATCGTGGACAAGAACGGCAAGCCGCTCTTGAGCTGGCGCGTCGCCATCCTGCCGTACATCGAGCAGGAGAACGTGTACAAGCTGTTCAAGCTCGACGAGCCGTGGGACTCGGAGAACAACAAGAGGGCAGCCCAGGTGATGATCAAGACGTACGTCTCGCCCAACGCGGCGCTGCCTGACAAAAACGAATACGGCCTGACCAGCTACCGCGGGATCAGCGGCAAGGGGGCCATGTTCGAGACCGGCAGGAAGCTCCGGATCGCGGACATCACCGACGGCACCTCGAACACGATCCTGGCGATCGAAACGAACGATCTGGTGCCATGGGCCAAGCCGGACGACTACCCGTTCGACGAGAAGAAGCCGCTGCCCAAGATCGTCCCGCCGGGCGACCAGAAGGTGTTCCAGACGCTGTTCGCCGACGGCTCGGTGCGCGCGATCAGCACCAGCGTGGCCGAGAAGACGCTCAAGGCGCTCATGACCCGCGCCGGCGGTGAGGTCATCGACGACAAGGACCTCAAGTGAGGTTTTGGGTTTCGTACTGGCTGGTTGCCGTTTAAGATACCTGTGCAGCGTTTGTTCCCCGCCCGCCGGCGGCGGGCGGGGAACAGCAACCACCATACAACACCCAGCCTGCCCTCATGCACTTCCCACTCTCCCGGCGCGAACTCCTGCTTCGCGGCGCGAACGGGTTTGGCGCCGCGGCACTCGCCGCCCTGCTCCAGCAAGACGCCCGGGGCGCCGACGCGGCAAAGGGCGACCCGTTCGCGCCCAAGAAGCCGCACTTCGCCCCGAAGGCAAAGTCGGTGATCTTCCTGTTCATGGACGGCGGGCCGTCGCAGGTGGACACGTTCGACCCGAAGCCGGCTCTGGAGAAGTACCACGGCAAGCCGTTCCCCGCGAAGGTCGAGCCGACTCAGTTCAACAACATCGGCAACACGCTCGCGAGCCCGTGGAAGTTCAAAAAGTACGGTCAGTCCGGCCTGGAGGTGAGCGACCTGTTCCCGCACGTCGGGGCGTGCGCCGACGACCTCGCGGTGATCCGGTCGATGGTCGCCAACTTCTCCGAACACACCAACGCCAACTACTTCTGGCACAGCGGGTTCGGGCAGCAGGGGCGCCCGAGCTTCGGGTCGTGGGTCACCTACGGCCTCGGCAGCGAGAGCCGCGAGTTGCCCGGGTTCGTGGTCCTCGGCAGCGGCATGATCCCGCCGGGCGGCGCCGACTGCTTCGGCAACGGGTTCCTGCCGGCGTCGTACCAGGGCTCGGTGTTCCGGCACGGCGCGCACCCGGTCGCGGACATCACCCCGCCCGGCGGCGAGAGCGCGAAGGCCCAGAAGGCCAAGCGCGACCTGTTGCGGAAGCTCGACGCCTCGGCGAAGGAGAAGTACGGCGACAGCGACCCGCTCGACGCGGCCATCGCCAACTACGAGCTCGCGTTCCGGATGCAGACCGCGGTGCCGGAACTGGCCGAGCTGAGCAAAGAGACCGAGGAGACGCAAAAGCTGTACGGCCTGGACGACAAGAAGACCGAGGTGTTCGGCCGGCAGTGCCTGCTCGCGCGGCGGCTCGTCCAGCGCGGGGTGCGGTTCGTCGAACTGCTGTGCCAGAACCTGGGCCACGACCGCTGGGACCAGCACGCGAACCTCAAGCGCGGGCACGAGGACAACGCGCGGGCCGTGGACAAGCCCATCGCGGGCTTACTCACCGACCTGAAGCGCCTCGGGCTGCTGAAGGAGACGCTGGTGATCTGGGGTGGGGAGTTCGGGCGCACCCCGGTGGCGCAGGGGGGCGACGGCCGCGACCACAACCCGTTCGGGTTCTCGATGTGGATGGCCGGCGGCGGCGCGAAGGGCGGCACGGTGGTCGGTGAGACGGACGACTTCGGATACCACGCGGTGAAGGACAAGGTGCAGGTCCACGACCTCCACGCCACCGCGCTGCACCTGCTCGGCATCGATC
>JBJSXS010001004.1:0-7215 GCA_046086545.1 Gemmata sp. | reverse complement strand
CCGGCACCGTCTGCGCCCGGACATTTCAAACGGCATGCGGTACACGGGGGTCGCGATGATTTACGTCGCGTCGTCCGCGGACATGTTCATCGCGGGGGTGGGCAACTCGATGTGGCTCCCCGTGTTGCTTGCAGTCCTGTGCGTGTCGGGCGTGCTGACCGGTATGTGGCTCCGCGTGCGTGCGTTCGTGTACCTGGGCGTCGGGTTCCTCTTGCTCGACCTGTTCGCGATGATCTGGCACGCGGCCGTGAACCTGCAACAGACGTGGGTCTGGTACGCGAGCGGCATCGTGCTGGGCGTGGTGGTGCTGGCCCTGTTCGCGTACCTCGAAAAGCGCCGCGCCGCCGCGAAGGAAGCCGAGAGCGAGTAGGCCGCGCGACGCGAATTCCATCGACAGGCTAATTAGCAGCAATAAGAGTCATCGGGCCGCAGACTGCGCGGAACTGTTAATTAGAGCAGTTTCGGGAAAGGTGTAGCGCGACGATCTGAGTTCGGGTACGACGGAGGAACCACCTTGGAGCCTCCGATGCGTTCGTACTCGATGGACCCGCGTGAGCGCGTGTGGGCCGATTGCCAGGCCGGGATGAAGACGCCGGCCGTGGCCCAGAAGTATTCGGTGAGCGAGTCGTGGGTGCGGCGCCTTAAGCAGCGGCAGAAGGCGACTGGCTCGATCGCGCCGCGCCCGCCGAGCCCCGGCCGGCCGGTCGCGCTGGCCCCGCACGACGCACGGGTGCGGGAACTGGTCCGCGCCGACCCGGACGCCACCCTGGCCGAGTTGCGCCAGCGGCTCGGGCTGAAGGTCAGCATCTCGGCCCTGTCCGAGTACCTGCGGCGCATCAACTTGTCCTTCAAAAAAAGGTGATCCGCGCGGCCGAGCAGGACCGGCCCGACGTGAAGGAGAAGCGAACCGCTCACGCGGCCCGGATGCCGGGGCTGGACCCGCAGAAGCTGGTGTTCCTCGACGAGACGGGGGCGAACACCAAGATGGCCCGGCGGTACGGCCGGGCACCGCGCGGGGAGCGGCTGGTCGATGCGATCCCGCACGGGCACTGGAAGACGACCACGTTCGTGGCGGCGCTGAGGTCGGACGGGCTGACGGCCCCGATGGTGATCGACGGGGCGATGAACGGGGACCTGTTCGTGGCCTACGTCGAGCAGGTGCTGGTGCCGGCGCTGCGGTCCGGCGACATCGTGGTGCTGGACAACCTGTCGAGCCACAAGCGGGTGGCGGCGGTACGGGCCATCGAGGGCGCGGGGTGCTCGGTGGTGTACCTGCCCCCGTATAGCCCGGACTACAACCCGATCGAGTTGGCGTTCGCCAAGATCAAGGCCCGGTTACGAGCCGCCGAGCTGCGCACCATCGACAAGATCGAGCGCTTCTTCGGCACGGTCCACGAGGCGTTCACGCCCGAAGAGTGCGGCAACTACATTCGACACGCCGGGTACACCGCTACGCATTAACCGAAACTGCTCTAGAACGGCGCTGGCGTCGCTACCCCAGCGCGGATATGCACAGAAAAGTGTTAATTTTGCCGGTGGAAGAAGTTACGCTTCTAGCTTGACAAGCCTACCACTGTTAACGCAGAGCAGTAATCAATGCGACCTGCAGTGGGGTACGAGGAGGCCAGACGGCATGAGCAGCGAAGATAGCCCCGGTTCGGACGCGGCGCGCGAGTCGGAGAGGCGGTCACGCCGCCCGCGGCGGTCGGATGCCGATGACGGCTACGATGACGAAGACCGCGAAGACCGGCGCCGGCGTGAAAAGGGCGACGCCACCGGGGGCGTCATCCCTTACAAGAACCCGACAGCACTCACCGCATACTATTGCGGCGTATTCGGCCTGATTTCCTGCTTCCTGCTCCTTGGCGTCTTCGGCATTGTGCCGATCATCCTCGGGGTCCTCGGTCTACGTCATGCGCGACGGCACCCCGAGAGCAGAGGTCAGGCACACGCGATCGTCGGGATTGTACTCGGTAGTGTTGAATTGCTCACTTTTCTGGCGCAGTTGGGGTTAATCATCACGAGCATGGCGCGGTAGTGCAGCTTAGAGCAACGCATCGACCGCGGGCCACAGGCGATCGACGCCTGTGGCCCGGAATAGCATGTCAACCACTGCACCGCTTTCGCTACGCGAGCTTGCTGGTGACGTTGACGAACGTGTGGACGTGCGGCAGCGAGCGGAAGCTCCACACGAACCCCGGGCCCTCCAGGCGCCAGTAGCTCCACGGCTCCTTCTCGTTCCGCTTGCCCTCTTCGTAGAAGGCCATCGACAGCTTCTCCATCCCGCCGTTGGCCTTGATGATCTCCAGCACCTCGTCGCCGTCCTCCTTGCGGTACGGCGAGACGACCTCCTTCATCACCTTCTCGGTCAGCTCCTTCTGCTCCTTCGTCATGTCCGCGAAGCACAGCCCGGGCACCTTCGCGGCCTTGCCCGGCACCTTCACCCCGTTGTGCTCGTCCACCCACTTGCCCGGCAGCACCGCCAGCTTCTTCTGCTCCGCGCTCAGCGCGCCGAACAGGTCGGTCGCGGCCTTCGTCTGCTTGCTGAACACGTTGGTGCTGGCGTACCCGTTCGGGCTGTGGCCGTAGTACAGCGGCCCGCCGAACGCGGTCTTCTCCTCGGAGTTGCCGTCGCACCGCACCGTAAGGTGGTGCGAGCAGAACACCAGCGAGAACTTCTTGCCCTCGACCGCTTCACCGTAGATCAGGGCGCCGGCGTTCTCGAAGTCGTTGCTGTTGTCGAACCGCCCGTTGCGGCTCAGTTGCTTGTACCCCTCCTCGCCGTTGCAGATCGCGCGGAAGATCTTGTCGAGCAGCTCGACCTGCTTCTTGTTGTACTCCTCGCCGATCTTCGACTTGCCGTCGGCGCCGTTGTGCGTGAGCAGCCGGCCCGGCAGCTTCCCGGCCGCGGCGCCGTGGTCCCACGCCCGAACCAGCTTCTTCTTCTGGTCCGCGTCCATGCTCTTGTACAGCTCGAAGATCATCGCTTCGGCCTGCGCCTGCTTCTCGGCGCGGGCCGCGCGAGCCTTCTGGAGCGGGGTCAGGCCGGTGGCGGTCACCACCGCGGCCGCGCCGAGCACGCGGATGAAGTCGCGACGGTCCGGCGCCGGGGCCGGCGGGGTGGTGCAGTCGGGGCACGAAGGGGCGGTGTCGGCGGGCAGCATGACGTGTACTCCGGCGCGTGGAAAGGTACGGGGAGGTAAGGGCGGTACTTGTGGCATTACACCAGAAACGCGCGCCGAAGTCACGCGCTAACATGATGAGAGATCGCAGGGGCGGCGCGGGGCGATCCGAGCGCGAACGAGCCGCCCCGTTTTATCGGACCGGCTCGACGGGCACTTTCGGCGGCGCTCGGGGAGCGGAGCGCGGCCGACGCGCCGTCGCTCAGGGTGTCAGAACTTCCCCTTGAAGAACACCGCGCCGAGCGGGGGCAGGTTGAGCGGCGCCGAGTACTTCTGCCCGTGCATCGGGGCGAACTCCGCGTACACGCCGCCCGCGTTGCCCACGTTGCTCCCGCCGTAGACGCCGGCGTCGGTGTTCAGCACCTCGGCCCACGCCCCCGGCCCGGGCAGCCCGACGCGGTAGTGCAGCCGCGGCACCGGCGTGAAGTTGTACACGATCACAATCACGTCGTCGCCGGTGCCCTTGCGCATGCAGCTGATCACGCTGTTCGCGGCGTCCGAGCAGTCGATCCACTCGAACCCGCCCGGCTGGTTGTCCAGCTCGTGCAGCGCGGGCTCCGACGCGTACAGCTTGTTCAGGTCGCGCACCACGCTCTGCACGCCCTTGTGCGGCTGGTACCGCAGCAGGTGCCAGTCGATGCTCTGGTCGTGCCGCCACTCCTGGCGCTGCGCGATCTCGCCGCCCATGAACAGGAGCTTCTTTCCGGTCATGCCCCACTGGTACGCGAACATGAGCCGCATCCCGGCGTACTTCTGCCACTCGTCGCCGGCCATCTTGTCCCACAGCGGCCCCTTCCCCTGCGCCACCTCGTCGTGGGACAGGGGCATCACGAAGCTCTCGTTGTAGGCGTACAGCATCCGGAACGTCAGGTCGTTCTGGTGGTGCTTGCGGTGGATCGGGTCGAGCGCGAAGTACTTGAGGGTGTCGTGCATCCAGCCCATGTCCCACTTGTACCCGAACCCCAACCCGCCGACGTACGTGGGGCGCGACACCAGGCTGAACGCGGTGGACTCCTCCGCGAACGTCTGCGTGCCGGGGAAGTTCTTGTACACCTCCTCGTTGAACCGGCGCAGGAACGAGATGGCGTCGATGTTCTCCTTGCCGCCGTACTGGTTCGGGACCCACTCGCCCTGCTTGCGCGAGTAGTCCAGGTACAGCATGGAGGCCACCGCGTCCACGCGCAGCCCGTCGATGTGGTACTTGTCCAGCCAGAACAGCGCGCTCGACAGCAGGAACGAGCGGACCTCGTGCCGGCTGTAGTTGAACACGTAGCTGCCCCAGTCCGGGTGGAACCCCTGGCGCGGGTCCGCGTGCTCGTACAGCGCGGTGCCGTCGAACCTGGTGAGCGCCCACGGGTCCGTTGCGAAGTGCGACGGCACCCAGTCGAGGATCACCCCGATGCCGTGCTGGTGCATCGTGTCCACGAGGAACATCAGGTCCTGCGGGGTGCCGTACCGGCTGGTGGCCGCGAAGTACCCGGTGGTCTGGTAGCCCCACGACGCGAAGAACGGGTGTTCGGTGACCGGCAGCAGCTCCACATGGGTGAACCCCATGTCCTTGCAGTACTCGGCCAGCCTGGGGGCCAGGTCGCGGTAGTTCAGCGAGTGGTACGGCGGGTCCGCCTCGCGCATCCACGACCCGAGGTGGACCTCGTAAATGCTCACCGGCTTGTCGTGCGCGCTCCTGTCCTTGCGGCCCGCCATCCACGCGGCGTCGTCCCACCGGTACGTCAGGTCCCAGGTGACGGCGGCCGACTTCGGCGCGATCTCGCAGGTGAACGCGAACGGGTCCGTCTTTTCGGCGGTGAACCCGCCGGGCGCGGCGATGTGGTACTTGTAGCACAGCCCCTGCCGGGCCCCCGGGATGAACCCGCCCCACACGCCCGACGAGCCGAGCGGGCGAAGCCGGTTCGCGCCCTTGTCCCACCCGTTGAAGTCGCCGATCACGCTCACGTAGTCCGCGTTCGGCGCCCACACCGCGAAGTGATACCCCTCTACGCCGTCGATGGTGGCGGCGTGCGCGCCGAGCTTGTCGTACAGCCGCAGGTGGCTGCCCTCGTTGAACAGGTACATGTCCTGCGGGCCGAACCACCCGTACCCGCCGTCGGCGTGCGGGGCGGGCGCCGGGACCGACCCGGGCGCCTTCGGCTCTGCGCCGAACGGGAGGAACTTGGGCGCGTCGGCGGGTTGGCTCATGGGTGCGTTCCGTCCGCGTGGAGGGTGGGCCGGCCCTGTTAGGGAACAACTACCGATTTTGCGGCCCGACAGCCAGTGACGCGGGCGCGCTCGGAGCTAATTAGTGCGGCGGGACGCAACGATTGTGCCGGACGCCGCCCTCACGCGCCGACCGCGGCGCCGTGAACCATCTGCTCCCACACATCTTCGAGCAGCGCGAGCGTCCCGTCGGGCAGCGGCAGGTCCGAGTAGGTCGCGCGGGTGTACACCGCCGCGAGTTCGGCGAACGCGCCGGCGCGATCCGGGAACGCATCGCCCGCGCGCCGCGCGAACTCCAGCGGGGTTTCGGCCGGGGCACGGCCGGCGGCGCGGTCCCACGCCCACGCGTCGAGCGCCTCGAACGAGTACGCGACCAGCTCTTCGACCGGGCGCTGGTCCGCGGTGCCGTCGCTGAACGGGTTCGAGTACGCGCTGAACGGCGGCGGGCGCACCGGCCCTTGTGACGCCTCTGCCGCTTCACGACTCGCTTCGCGGCTCCCGGCGGCCCCGCCGAACAGGCCCGCCCACCACGCGCGAAGCCCTTCGAGCAACCGCCGCGCCCACTCGGTGAACGGGGCCAGGTACCTCAGCACCCCGAGGAACAGCCCCAAGATGATGAGGACCGCGACCGCCGCGAACACGACCCACTTGAGGAGCCGCGCGACCGTCTCCAGCGTGCCGCCGGGCTGCGCACCCGGCTCCGAGCCTTGACCGCCGGAGCCGCTCTCGCCCTGTGCGTCGTCTTCCTCCTCGGCGGGCACGCTCGCCCGCGAGTCGCGGCCCGACGAGCCGCCCGTGTCGCCTTTGTTGCTGCCCCCCTTCCCTTTACCCTTCTGGTTGCCGCCCGCGTCGTTCTCTCCGCCGCCGCCCTTGCCGCCATCCCGCTTCCCGCCGCTCCCCTTGTCGGCGGTGTCGCCGTCGCCGTCGCCGTCCTTGCCGCCCTTCGCGCTCCCGCCGTCGCCGGGGCGCGACTTGTTACCCCCGCGGCCCGCGCCGGCGCCCGGCGAGTCCCCCAGCTGCGCGTACTTCGAGGCGTCGCGCTTGCCCGCGCCGGCGCGCTCGATGCCGAACCACGGCACCTCCGAGTGCGGACGCGGCAAGAAGGCCCCAAGTACGAGGAACGCCGCGATCAGCACCCCTCCGAGGCCCAGCCACGCGGCGGCCATCGTGCCCGGCACCTTCGCCTTTCGCTGGCGCAGGTAGCGGCGCACGCCCAGCAAGCTGGTCGTAACGAGCAGGCCCAGCGCGCTGCCGATGTACACCGCCATCTGGAGGAACGTGTTCTCGCGGCGCTTCGCGTCGGCCGGGTCGATGAGCGACTGCCCGAGCGCGAACAGCGGCAGCGCGGCCAGCGCGAAGTACAGCACCCACACGCCCGGCGTGTGCCCCCGCTTGCGCTCCGCCTCGCGGTGCGCCTGGTACTTCTCGATCCAGTCCCACAGGCGCGAATCGTGCTTGGACTTCTTGTTGCCCCTCTTCTTTCGCACGCCCTTCGCGCCCGCCTCCGGCTCGCGGCTGACGGGCGCAGCTCTGTGTCGTCTGCCGTCCGTGCGGTCGGCGTCGAGGCCGGCGGCGTTGAGCAGCCCGCGCCCGCTGGAGTTCTCCTTCTCGTCGATGTGCGTGCAGTCCCAGGTGAGCTTGTGCGCGCTCCACCACACCACCCCCAACAAGCCCAGGTTGACGAGCCAGCCCCAGGACTTGAGCCATCCCGACGGGTACTCGACGTAGGACAGGAGCGCGAGGTAGGTGACGGCCGCGAGGCACGCGCCGTACAGGGAGGCGCGGGCGCGGTCGAACTGGATCGAGATGCGGGCCACCA
>JBJSXS010001003.1:0-2510 GCA_046086545.1 Gemmata sp. | reverse complement strand
CGGCGCCGCCGCTCACGCCCGGGGGCGCCCGCTGAACCCCGGCGGCCGCGCGGGGCTGGCGGCGGCCTTCGATGGCAAGCGCTTCTACGACGCCGGCGATCTGGCCGACTTCGGGTACGACGACCGGTTCTCATTCGCCCTGTGGCTGCTGCCGCAGAAAAAGACGGGCGCGATCCTGTCCCGGGGGCCGCTGGAGAGGGAGGCGGAGGGCTACTCGGTCGAGTTGGTCGACGGCAAGGTGCGCGTGTGCTTAACCAAGCGCTGGCTCGATGACGCGCTCCGCGTCGAGACCGCGGCCGCGGTCGCGCTCGACAAGTGGCAGCACCTCGCGGTAACCTACGACGGCTCGCGGTACGCGTCCGGCGTTAAAGTGTTCCTGAACGGCACCGAGCAAAAGACGGCCGTTCTGCTGGACGAGCTGAACCAGTCGTTCCAGAACAAGCAACCGCTGCGCTTGGGGGCCGCCGGTGACAAGCGGTTCGTCGGACTCATGGAAGATTTCCGAGTAGCCGACCGCGCGACCGAGCCCGAGGAGATCGCGGTCCTCGCGGTTCAGTGGGATCTCGCGACGGTACTCGGCACCCCGGCCGCGGCGCGCACGCCCGCCGAGCGTGCGAAGCTCCGCGGGTACTTCCTGGCGACCCGCGCGCCGGACCTGCAGAAGCCGCTCCTCGCGCTCCGCGCACTGAAAGAGGAGCGCGCGAAACTGTGGGACGCCTTGCCGACCGTGATGGTGATGGAAGAGATGCCGAAGCCGCGGGACGCTTTCGTGCTGCTCCGCGGGGAGTACGACAAGAAGGGCGAGCGGGTACAGCCCGGCGTACCGGTCGCGCTCGGCGCACAGACGCCCCGGGCGGCGGACGTCACCCGCCGGCCGGCGACCCGTTTGGAGTTCGCGAGGTGGCTCGCGAGCGGCGAGAACCCGCTGACGGCCCGCGTGGCGGTCAACCGCATGTGGCTGCTCCACTTCGGCACCGGGCTGGTGAAGACCGTCGAGGACTTCGGCACGCAGGGCGCGTACCCGACGCACCCGGAGTTGCTCGACTGGCTCGCGACCGAGTTCGCGCGCGACTGGGATGTGAAGCGCCTCCACAAGCTGATCGTGACCAGCGCGACGTACCGCCAGACGTCGCGCGTGACGAAGGAGCTGCTCGAGCGCGACCCCGACAACCGGTTGCTCGCGCGCGGCCCGCGGTTGCGCCTCTCTGCCGAGATGCTCCGCGATCAGGCGCTGTTCGCGTCGGGTCTGCTGGTCGACAAGCAGGGCGGGCCGAGTGTCAAGCCGTACCAGCCCGCGGGCCTGTGGAACGAACTTTCCGGCGCCGGCGATTACAAGCAGGACAGCGGGGAGGGCCTCTACCGCCGCAGCCTGTACACGTTCTGGAAGCGCGCCGTGCCCCCGCCGACGCTGGGCGTGTTTGACACCTCGACGCGCGAAACGTGCTGGGTCCGCGAGACGCGCACCAACACCCCGCTCCACGCGCTCACGCTGCTCAACGACCCGACGTTCGTGGAGGCGTCGCGGGCGCTCGCGCAGCGCGTGATGGGGGAAGAGGCGACCCCCGCGAAGCGGCTCGCGCTCGCCTTCAAGCACCTCGCCGCACGCGCCCCTTCGGACGCCGAGGCGAAGGTGCTGCTGGGCGCGTTCGAGCGCCAGCTGGCTACCTACCGGAAGAACCCGGAGGCGGCGGCCAAGCTGTTACAGGTGGGCGCGTCGAAGGCCGACGCGAAGCTCGATGCCGCAGAGCTGGCCGCCTACGCGACCGTGTGCGGGCTCGTCATGAATCTCGATGAGGCGGTGACCAAGGAGTAGCCCCGCATTCGGGTCGGACGCTTGACGGCGCAAAATGGGAACCAGAGCCGATGCACCCAGCCCTTGAAACTTTGCGAACGCGGTCGCGCCGCTCCTTCCTTTCGAGCGCGGAGGGTGGCGCCGCGCTCGCGACCCTTCTGAGCGAGCGTGCTCCCGGCAGTGCGGCCGCGCCGAGGGCGAGCGCGAGGCGCATAGTCTACCTGTTCCAGTCCGGCGGGCCGTCGCACCTCGACCTGTTCGACCCCAAGCCCGCGCTGGCGAAGCGGTTCGCCGAGAACCTGCCGGAAAGCGTGCGCAACGGGCAGCGCCTCACCGGCATGACCGCGACGCAGGACGCCTTCCCCGTCGCGCCGAGCAAGTACAAGTTCCGCCAGCACGGGAAATCCGGCGCGTGGCTCAGCGAACTGCTGCCGCACACCGCGGGCGTCGCGGACGAGTTGTGCTTCCTGAGGGCGGTCCACACCGAGGCGATCAACCACGACCCGGCGATCACCTTCTGCCAGACCGGGGCCCAGCTCGCGGGGCGGCCGAGCTTCGGGTCGTGGGTGGCGTACGGCCTCGGCAGCGAGAACGCGGTCCTGCCCGCGTTCGTCGTGCTGATCTCGCAGGGCAGCGGGAACCCGACCGACCAGCCACTTTACGACCGGCTTTGGGGCAGCGGGTTCCTGCCCACGAAATTCCAGGGCGTGAAGTTCCG